>NZ_LWRX01000059.1:0-189306 GCF_001683835.1 Ralstonia sp. RL
CAAGACAAAGAAAGTAAGTCGCCCCCGGCAGGGGGTGAAACAAGGGATGCACCAGCAACGTCAAGCAATAACCGACTCAACAAATAAACCACCGCCCCATCATGACCACCCGCCAACTAAGCTGGCTAGAATCCGCCAACACCCCCGACACCCATTTCCCCCTGGAAAACCTGCCCTTCGGCATCTTCTCCACCAAGGAAAACCCGTCGCCACGCGCAGGCGTGGCCCTTGGCGATCAGGTCATCGATCTCGGCGTGCTGGATGATGCCGGCCTGCTCCCCGCAGCAACACGCGGCACGTTCCGCACCGGCAAACTCAACACCTTCATCGCACTCGGCAAGCCCGTCTGGGCAGAAACGCGCAAGAAACTGCAAGCGCTGTTCAGCGTGGCCGACACGCACGTGCGCGACAACGCCACACTGCACGCTCGCGCGCTGGTGCCGCAGGCGCACGCCGTGATGCACCTGCCCATCGACATCCCCGGCTACACCGATTTCTATTCGTCCAAGGAACACGCCACCAACGTCGGCCGCATGTTCCGAGATCCCGAGAACGCGCTGCTGCCCAACTGGCTGGAAATCCCGATCGGCTACAACGGCCGCGCCAGCTCCGTGGTGGTGAGCGGCACACCGCTGCACCGCCCGATGGGCCAGATCAAGCTGCCCGACCAGCCGCGCCCGATCTTCACGGCCTGCCGCAAGCTGGACTACGAGCTAGAGATGGCGTTTGTGGTCGGCAAGCCCAGCGTGCTCGGTGAGCCGGTTTCCGTGGACGCCGCACCGGACTACATGTTCGGCGTCGTGCTGCTCAACGACTGGAGCGCGCGCGACATCCAGCAATGGGAATACGTGCCGCTCGGCCCGTTCAACTCGAAGGGGTTCGGCACATCGATCTCGCCGTGGATCGTGACGATGGAAGCGCTGGAGCCGTTCCGCGTGGCCAATCCGGCGCAATCGCCCGAGCCGCTGGAGTACCTGCGGCAAAGCCGGCCGAACGCCTACGACATTGCGCTGGAAACCGCGCTGCGCCCGCACGGCGGCGAGCGCACCACCATTGCGCGGACGAACTTCCGCGCGATGTACTGGACGATGGCGCAGCAGCTTGCGCACCACACGGTGTCGGGCTGCAACGTGCGCGTGGGCGACCTGATGGGCTCCGGCACCATCAGCGGCACCACCCCGGATTCGTACGGCAGCCTGCTGGAGCTGACGTTCAACGGCAAGCAGCCGCTGGAACTCGGCAACGGCGTCAAACGCGCGTTCCTGGAAGACGGCGACGAAGTGATCATGACCGGCTGGTGCCAGGGCGATGGCTACCGCGTGGGCTTCGGTGAGGTGCGCGGCGAAATCCTGCCGGCGCGCGGCGCGAAGTAAGGCTGGGTTGTGCAACGGATTCACGGTCCGTTGCGCTCTGCCTGCTTGGTTTTGGCTGCGGCGCAGGCCAGCATCGCGTCACCCATCAGGTGCTGGCCGCTGGCCTTGAGTGCCTCGCCGGCGCCGGCCATGTCGCGCGTCTCCTTGTTCTGGCTCAGCTTGAGCTTGCCGTCGAGGCGCGTGATCTCGATCTCGATGCCGACGATCATCTTGAGCAGGGCATCGGTGTAGTCGGCGGGGGCGTCCGACATCTTCCACGGCGTCGGCTGCGATGCCTCGTGCGTGCGCGTCAGGCGCGCCACCACACCGCGCACAAAGCGCTCGTCGTCACGCACGGTGATGCGGCCATGGGCGTGCACCACGCGGTAGTTCCACGTCGGCACCTGCCTGTGCGCCTCGTGCTTGCTCGGGTACCACGTCGGCGAGATATACGCATCGCCCGCACGGAAGATGACGAGGACTTCATCGCCACCGGCCACGTCCTGCCACACCGGGTTGGCGCGCGCCACGTGCGCATGCAGCGTGCCGAGCGGCCCGTCCTCGGGCAGCAGCAGAAACGGAAGGTGGTTCGCATCGAGCCCGTTCCTGCCGTGCGTGACAAGCGAGCCGAACGGGTTCTGCGCGATCAGCGCATGCAGCGCTTCGGTGCGTGATTCTTCGAAGTGGGCGGGGACGTACATGGCGGCTCCGTAAAGTCCGGCGCAGCGGACGAACCCCCCATTGTGCGCGCATGCGTGGCCCCAAAACTGAGCCAACTTTGCGCGAGTGTTTAGGGCCAGCCTAATCGCGCAGCAGGTGCTTGGCGATGATGAGCTGCTGGATCTGCGTCGTGCCTTCGTACAGGCGCAGCAGGCGCACGTCGCGGTAGAAGCGCTCGGCCTTGTATTCGGCAATGTAGCCGGCGCCGCCGTGGATCTGCACCGCGCGGTCTGCCACGCGGCCCACCATCTCGGTGCAGAACATCTTCGTGCAGGAGGCCAGCATGCTCACCTCGTGGTCTTGCTTGCCGACGGGCTTGGCGTCATAGCGGCGGGCGCAGTCGCGCACCATCGACATGCCGGCATACAGCTCGGCCTGGCTGTCGGCCAGCATGGCCTGGATCAGCTGGAAATCGGCGATCGGCTGGCCGAACTGCCTGCGCTCCTTGGCATACGCCACCGCATCGGTAATGAGCCGATGCGCCATGCCGCATGCGAGCGAGGAGATATGCAGGCGCCCGCGATCGAGCACCTTCATCGCCGTCTTGAAGCCCTGCCCTGCCACGCCGCCGATGATGTTCGCCGTCGGCACGCGCACGTTGTCGAGCACCACGTCGCACGTCTTGGTGCCGCGCTGACCCATCTTCTTGTCCGGCTTGCCGAGCGTGATGCCCGGCGTGTCGGCCGGCACGATGAAGGCGGAGATGCCGCCGGCACCCTCGCCGCCAGTGCGCGCCATCAGCGTAAAGGCGCCTGCGCGCGGCGCGTTGGTGATGAAGCGTTTGGTGCCGTTGATGACATAGTGGTCGCCCTCGAGCACGGCGCGCGTCTGCAGCGATGCGGCGTCCGAGCCTGCATTCGGCTCCGTCAGCGCAAACGAGATGATGAGCTCGCCACTGGCGATGCGCGGCAGGTAGCTGGCCTTCTGCGCCTCGGTGCCGTCCATCAGGATGCCCTGCGAGCCGATGCCCACGTTGGTGCCGAACACTGACCGGAACGCCAGCGCCGTATGCCCGAGGTCGTATCCGACCTCGCATTCCTGCGCCATCGACAGGCCGATGCCGCCGTATTGCTCGGGAATGGACAGGCCGAACAGGCCCATTTCCTTCATGTCGGCAACGATGTCAGCGGGCACGTCGTCCTCTTCCTCGAGGATGTTTTCCGCCGGCATGAGCCGTTCTGCGATGAAGCGCTGCACCGATTGCTGCAGCAGGCCGAAGGATTCGTCGTCGAGCGCCATGTGGCTTGGCTCCATAGGGGTGTTGCGGGTGATGTTACCGGGCTGCGACGCTTTGACAATCCTGGCTTGCATCAACAGAATGTCGAATCGCCTTCACCAATTGCGGCCCCCACATGGACCTCAACGCGCTCAAGCTGTTCGTGGAAATCGTCGACGCGGGCAACCTGTCGGCGGCGGCGCGGCGGCTGCAGACCACGCGCTCGAACGTCAGCCACCGGCTCAAGGCATTCGAGCGCGCACTCGGGGTGCAATTGCTGCGCCGGACGACGCGCCGCGTGGAGCCCACGGAGGTCGGCGCCGGCATCTATGAGCATGGACGCAGCATCCTGCGTGAAATGGCGGCGGCCGACGCGCTGGTCTCGTCACTCGGCAAATCGCTGCAGGGCAGCGTGCGGCTGTCAGTTCCGACGGGGTTGGGGCACCTGCTGGTGTCGCCGCTGCTGGTGGCATTCAAGCGCGCCTATCCGGACATCCGCCTCGACGTGCGGTTCGACAACCGTGTATCCGACCTGATCGGCGAAGACGTCGATGTGGCGCTGCGCATCGTGTCGAACCCGCCGGAGTCGCTCGTCGCCACCCTGCTCGACGAGGTCGACTGGGTGCTGTGCGCGGCGCCCGATTACCTGGCCGCGCGCGGGGTGCCGGAAACGCTCGATGCGCTGGCCGGCCACACCATCGTCAGCGCGCCGGCCGTGGGGCAGCCGCTGCGGCTGTCGGCGCAAGCGGGGGAGGAACGCACCCTCGTCACGCTGGACCCGGGCGTCTCGTCAGACAACTACCTGTTCCTGCAAGCGGCCGCGCGCGCCGGCAACGGGCTGGGCATCCTGCCTTACTACGCCGCGGCCGACGATTTGCGCGACGGGCACGTCAAGCGCGTCTTGCCCGGCTATCGGTTCAGCGTCTTCGGCAGCCGCCTGTACATGCTGGCGATGCCGAGCCGGTATCGGACGCTGGCGACGCGGCATTTGCTGGATTTCCTCAAGGAGGGGCTGCAGGGCAAGCTGCCGCGGCTGCCCCAGAAGGCGCGTGCCTGATCAGGCCTCCAGCGGCATCAGCCCCGGCAACTGCGCAAAGCAGATCGCCTTGGCCGTCTCGATGAAGTCCTGCGCAAACGGCGCCTGCGCGTAGTCGCGCGTCATGGCGGCGTAGAGATCGCTCCACAGGCCATCCTTGCCGACACGCTTGGCGATCACGTATTCGTAATCGACGTAGTTCTTGATGCCCCAGCTCGGCAGCGCGGCCAGCCCGCGGCGGCTCGCGACGAGCTGCAGCACGGCAATCGTGAGTTCCGCCGTGCGGCGGTTGAACGCAATGCCGGCAGGCGTCAGGACCTGCCGGATCAGATCGATACGCTCTTCCGGCACGGGATACGTGATGAGCGTCTGGTCGGCAAAGTCCTTCGCCTCCATCCATTTCCTGTTGCGCAGCGGGTGGTCGACCGGCAGCACGGCCAGGATCTCGAAGCGGAACAGCGGCGCGAACACCACGCCCCGGCGCATCTTGGCATCGGAGCCGATGACCACGTCGGCGCGGCCGTCCTTGAGCAGCGCCAGCGGATCCGTATGGAAGCCGGAGACGAGATCCATCTCCACCTCGGGCCAGCGCTGGCGGAAGGCGTCCATCACAGGCATCAGCCAGTCGAAGCACGTGTGGCATTCCAGCGCGATACGCAGCGTGCCGGCCGCCCGGCCCTTGATGCGCTCGAGGTCGCGCTCGGCGGTCTGGATGTCGGCGACGACCTTTTGCGCGAGTTCGAGCAGGCGCTCGCCGGCTTCGGTCAGCTCGACCGTCTGGCCCTTGCGGCGCACGACCGGCAGCCCGTAGTGCGATTCCAGCGCGCGCAACTGGTGCGACAGCGCCGATTGCGTCAGATGCAGCCGCTCGGCTGCGCGCGACACAGAGCCGCCATCGGCCAGGGCGATCAGCGTGCGGAGGTGACGGATTTCGAGCATGTTCCGAGGCGCCTCAAAATATGAATCTTATTCAAAGATACCGAAAATAATATCATTTGATTCATGATCGAGGGTCGCCCATCATCGCAGGACTGCAACACATTGCCTCTCTGTGCGATCAACATGACGACCATCCACACCCTCGGCTACCCGCGCATCGGCGCGGAACGCGAACTGAAATTCGCGCTTGAATCGTTCTGGAAAGGCGCTTCGTCCGAAGACGACCTGCGCGCCACCGGCCGTGCGCTGCGTGAGCGCCACTGGGCTGCCCAGCGCGACGCCGGCCTCGACTACGTGACCGTGGGCGATTTCGCCTGGTACGACCAGGTGCTGCAGACGGCGGCCCTGCTGGGCGCCCTTCCCACGCGCTATGGCTTTGACGCGGCACAGCTGACGCTGGCGCAATCGTTCGTGCTTGCACGCGGCAATGCCGACCACGCGGCCATGGAAATGACCAAGTGGTTCGATACCAACTACCACTACCTCGTGCCGGAACTCACGCCCGACCTGCTTGATCGGCAATGGGGCCCCGGCACCGAATGGCTGTTCGACGAAGTGCGTGAGGCGCAGGCCGCCGGCCATCGCGTGAAGGTCGCGCTGATCGGCCCGGTGACGTTCCTGCATCTGGCCAAGGCGCGCAATGGCCTGACCGACAAGCTCGCGCTGCTGCCGCAACTGCTGCAGGCCTACACGGCCGTGCTCAAGCGCCTGGCCGCACTGAACGTGGAGTGGGTGCAGATCGACGAACCCGCGCTCGTGCTGGACCTGCCGAATGCCTGGGTGGAAGCGTTTGGCCCGGCATACCAGGCGCTGGCCGCCGCCCATGGCCCCAAGCTGCTGCTCGCCACGTACTTCGAAGCCGCTTCGCATCATGCTGCGCTCATCAAGTCGCTGCCCGTGGCCGGCGTGCACCTGGACCTCGTGCGTGCACCGGAACAGTTGGGCAGCTTCGCGCCGTGGCCCGCCGACAAGATCCTGTCGGTGGGCGTGGTGGACGGCCGCAACATCTGGCGTACCGACCTCGCACGCGTGCTCGAGCGCCTGACGCCGCTGGCCGAAGCGTTTGGCGATCGCCTGTGGATTGCCCCGAGCTGCTCGCTGCTGCACGTGCCGGTCGACCTGTCGGCCGAAACCAAGCTCGACGACGAGCTCAAGGGCTGGCTCGCCTTTGCGCGCCAGAAGCTGGATGAACTGGCGGTGCTCAAGCGCGCCCTGGTTGAAGGGCCCGCGGCCGTGCAGACGGCGCTCGACGAGAACCGCGCCGCCATCGCCTCGCGTGCCCAATCGCGCCGCGTGCACAACGCCGGCGTCAAGAAGCGCGTGGCCGCCATCCGCCCCGAAGATGCCGAGCGCGGCGCACCCTACCCGGCTCGCGCTCAAGCCCAGCAGGCCCGCCTGAAGCTGCCGCTGCTGCCCACCACCACGATCGGCTCGTTCCCGCAGACGCCGGAGATCCGCCACGCACGCGCGCAACACAAGCGCGGCGAACTGCCCGCCCTGGACTACCTCGAACGCATGCGCGCCGAGATTGCCGACGTCGTGCGCCGCCAGGAAGCGCTGGGGCTCGACATGCTCGTGCACGGCGAAGCCGAGCGCAACGACATGGTCGAGTACTTCGGCGAGCTCCTCTGGGGCTACGCCTTCACAGCCAACGGCTGGGTGCAGAGCTACGGCTCGCGCTGCGTGAAGCCACCCGTCATCTATGGCGACGTCTATCGCCCCGAGCCGATGACGGTCGAATGGAGCAAGTATGCGCAAAGCCTCACGGCCAAACCGATGAAGGGCATGCTGACCGGCCCGGTGACGATGCTGCAATGGTCGTTCGTGCGCGACGACCAGCCGCGCGAGCAGACCGCGCTGCAGATCGCGCTGGCCCTGCGCGACGAGGTGTGCGACCTTGAAGCCGCCGGCATTGCCGCCATCCAGATCGACGAGCCGGCCTTCCGCGAAGGGCTGCCGCTGCGCGCATCGGATGTGCCGGGCTACCTGGAATGGGCGGCGCGCGCGTTCCGCGTCTCAGCCTCGGGCGTGCGCAACGACACGCAGATCCACACGCACATGTGCTACTCGGAGTTCAACGACATCCTGCCGGCCATCGCGTCGATGGATGCCGACGTGATCACCATCGAAACGTCGCGCTCGAACATGGAGCTGCTCGACGCGTTTGGCGAGTTTGCGTACCCGAACGAGATCGGCCCCGGCGTGTACGACATTCACTCGCCCCGCGTGCCGCGTGTGGAAGAAATGGAAGCGTTGCTCGACAAAGCCGCCCAGGTTGTGCCGGTGCAACGCCTGTGGGTCAACCCAGACTGCGGCCTGAAGACGCGCGGTTGGCCGGAAGTGGAAGCGGCACTGCAAGGCATGGTGGAAGCCACGCGCCGCTTGCGCGCCAAGCATGCCAATGTGCTGCATGCCGGCAGCAGGGCCGACCAGGGCGAAACCGCTACGGCCTGAACGTCAGCAAGGCTCAAAAAAAAGCGCCAACCGGCTTGCGCCGGTTGGCGTTTTGCCTTGTGCACTCACTCACATGGGAGGCTCTGCTCGGCCATGCCGGCCCGCGCCACCCGCAAAGCGCGCGGCGCCCGCAACGCCTTCGGCAAACACGACCGGTACGCCGCGCACGCCCTCCTGCCGCAATGCGTCGGCCAGCGGCAGATCCCATTGCGCATATACCGATGCCCGGTCGGCCAACATGCACTGCTGCGGAAAGGCGGCGATGTCCCGCGCGAGCTGTTGGGCGGCAGCGAGCGCGCCCCCGGGCTCGACCACTCGATTGGCGAGACCCATGGCCAGCGCTTCATCGGCAGACACGGCGCGGCCGGTCAGGATCATGTCCAACGCTCGGCCCATGCCGATGATGCGCGGCAAGCGCACCGTACCGCCGTCGATAAGGGGCACACCCCAGCGGCGGCAGAACACGCCGAATACGGCGTCGCGCTCCATGACGCGCAGGTCGGCCAACAGCGCAAGTTCCAGCCCGCCCGCCACGGCATAGCCGCTTACCGCAGCGATGAGCGGCTTGGACAGCGCCATGCGCGAAGGGCCCATCGGGCCGGGCATGCCGCCGTCAGGATCGAGATGATTGCGTCTGGAGGGGTCACCGACGGCCGTCAGGTCGGCGCCGGCACAGAAGTGGCCGCCAGTGCCGCCAAGCACGGCAACGCGCAACGCGTCATCGGCTTCGAAACGCTCGAACGCATTGAGCAGCGCGGCAGCGGTCGGCCCGTCCACCGCGTTGCGGCATTCGGGCCGGTTGAGCAGGATGGTGCAGACCGGGCCATCGGTCTGGAAGAGCACGGCATCGGGCATGGGCGGTCTCCGCAGCGCGGTACGTTGGCAGACCGCCCGATGCTACACCTAGCGCGGGCCATGCTCCGACGCGGCCTCCGCCCGGTTCCCGTGATGGCGCACGCCGCGGAACTTGTGCAAGGCCCACTCTTTAAAGTCGTCCACCTTCTCGAACACCACCGGCACCACGAGCAGGCTCAGCAGCGTGGAAGTCAGCAGACCGCCGATCACCGCCACGGCCATCGGTGCGCGGAAGCCGGCATCGCCTTCCAAGCCGAGCGCCATCGGCACCATGCCCGCCGTCATGGCCACCGTGGTCATGACGATAGGGCGGGCGCGCTTGTGGCAGGCGTCGATGATCGCCTCGGTGCGCGACATGCCGAGATCGCGCCGCGCAACGATGGCGTATTCGACCAGCAGGATCGAGTTCTTGGTGACGATGCCCATCAGCATCAGCAAGCCGATCAACGCCGGCAACGACAAGCTGAAACCGAACAGCGCCAAGAGCCCGAACGCTCCGCCCACCGACAGCGGCAGCGCCGCCAGGATCGTCACCGGCTGCGTGAAGTCGTGGAACAGCAGCACCAGCACCGCATACACGCACAGCACGCCGGCAAACATGGCGAGGAAGAAGCTGCCGAACAGCTCCTGCATGCCCTCGACATCGCCGGCGGCAATGCGGTGCACGCCTGCGGGCAGGTTCTTGATGGAGGGCAGCGCCTCCACGGCCTCGTTGGTGTCGCCGAGCGCGCGCCCCTCCAGCCCCACGTTGATGGTGACATTGCGGCTGCGGTCGTAGCGGTCGATCTGCGCGGGGCCGCTGGCGATGGAAATGTCGGCGATGTTCTCCAGCGGCACCGCGCCGTTGCGCCCCGGCACGCGCAACTGCCGGATCGTATCGATCTGGTTGCGCGCCTTCGGGTCGAGCTCCACGCGGATGTACACCTGCCGCTCTGGCAGGTTCAGCTTGGGCAGGTTGACGTCGTAGTCGCCGGCGGTGGCCACGCGCACGGCCTGGCCAATCGCCGCGGCGGTCACGCCTTGCTGTGCCGCGCGCGCAAAGTCGGGGCGGATGACGATTTCGGGCCGCAGCAGGCTCGCGGATGAGGTGACGGCACCCAGCCCCGGCACGGTGCGCAAGTCGCGCATGACATCGCGCGCGGCCCGCTGCAGCGTGACCGGGTCGTCGCCGGCCAGCACGACCTGCAGCTGTTCGCCGGAACCGACCGCGCCGAATGAGATACGCACGCCGGGTACGCCCTCGAGCATCTCGCGCAGCTGGCGCTGCACGTCCTGCTGCCTGATGTGGCGCTCGTGCCGGTCCGTCAGCGAGATCGTCAGCGTGCCGGTGCGGACTTCGCCGCCGCTCGAGCCCGGCACACCGGCCATCACGCCGGAGCCGATGGCGGTGTACACGCGTCGCACTTCCTTGTGCTGCATGATGATCCTGCGTACGCGTTCGGTGTTGTCGCGCGTTTGCGCGATGGTGCTGCCGGGCGGGCTTTCGACCGTCATCTGCAGCTGCGCCCAGTCTTCGGGCGGCAGGAACGTCGCTGGAATCAGCCCGATGATGGCGACCGACACGACGAAGAACGCCGCCGCCATGCCGCCCGTCTTCCACGGGTGGACGAGGCACCAGCGCGCCGCGCGCAGATAGCGCGTCATGATCCAGCTATCGCGGTTCGGCTCGGCCTGCGGCTTGAGCAGGTAGGCGGCCATCATCGGGGTGAGCAGCCGCGCCACCAGCAGCGAGGCCAGCACCGCCAGCGACGCCGTCCATCCGAACTGCTTGAAGAATTTGCCCGAGATGCCGCCCATGAAGGCCGTCGGCAGGAACACCGCCACCAGCGTGAGCGAGGTCGCAATCACCGCCAGGCCGATTTCCTGCGCCGCCTCCATGGCCGCTTCGAGGGGCTTCTTGCCGTTGCGCAGGTGGCGCACGATGTTTTCGACCTCCACGATGGCATCGTCGACCAGAATGCCGACGACCAGCGTCAGCGCGAGCAGCGTGATGCCGTTGAGCGTGAAGCCCAGCATGTCCATGGCGGCGAACGTCGGGATGATCGACAGCGGCAGCGCCACCGCCGACACGAACGTCGCGCGCCAGTCGCGCAGGAACAGCCACACCACCAGCACGGCCAGGATGGCGCCTTCGTACAGCGCGTGCATCGATGCGGTGTACGCATCGGACACCGGCTTGACCATGTTGTAGACCTCAGTCACCTGCACGTTGGGGCGTTCGGCCTGCAGCCGGGCCAGTGCGTCGCGTACGCCCTTGGCGACCGAGATCTCGCTCGCGCCGCGCGAGCGGAACACCTGGAAGCTCACCACCGGCTTGCCGTCGAGCAGGGCCATCTGGCGCGGCTCGGCGGCGGTGTCGCGCACGTCGGCCACATCCGAGAGGCGAATGCGCCGGCCGTCGGACAGCGGGATGTCCATCTGCGCGAGCTCGCGGGCGCTCTTCACAGTGCCCAGCGTGCGCACGGCCTGCTCCTGCCCGCCGATGTTGCCGCGCCCACCCGGCGCCTCCTGCTGCATGCCGCGCACCTGCGTGCTGACCTCGGCGGCCGTCACGTTCAGGGCCTGCAGGCGCACGGGGTCGAGCTGTACGCGCACTTCGCGGTCCACGCCGCCCTGGCGCGTGACCTTCGCCACGCCATGCACCGACAGCAGGCGCTTGTTGACCGTGTTGTCGACGAACCAGGAGAGGTCTTCCGGGTCCATGTCCGGCGCATTCACGGCGTAGGTCAGCACGGGCAGGCTGGCAAACGTCACCCGCGAGATGACGGGTTCCTGCACGTCGGACGGCAACTGCGCGCGGATGCGGCTCACCGCATCGCGCACGTCGTTCACGGCCTCCTGCACATCCTTTTCGAGCTGGAACTCGACCATCGTGGTCGAGCTGCCATCGTTGATGGTCGAAGTGATGTGCTTGATGGCGCCGATGCTGGCGATGCTGTCCTCGATCTTGCGCGTGACCTCGGTCTCCATCTGCGTGGGCGTGGCGCCCGGCAGCGTGGCCGTGACCGACACGGCTGGGAAGTCGATGTCCGGAAAATTCTGGATCGACAGCATCTTGAACGACACCAGCCCCGCCACCGTGATCAGGATGAACAGCAGGATCGACGGAATCGGCTTGCGGATCGCCCACGCGGAAAAGTTCATCGCCGGGCTCCTGCGGGCGCCGATGCCGCGGACGCCGCAGCACTGGCGTCCGCCACACGCACCGTGTCGCCATCGCTCAGGAAGGCGGCGCCTGCGGCCACCACGCCATCGTTCGGCCCAATGCCCTGCACGATCTCGACCTGCCCGTCCTGGCGGCGGCCCACCGTCACCTTGGTCTGGCGGACGCGGTTTTGTGCAACAAGCGCCATCACGTAGTCGTAGCCGTCGCGCGAGAACACGGCCGACTCCGGCAGCGTCGCAGCCGGCGCGTCGCCCAGCAGCACGTCGCCCGACAGGTACATGCCGGCCTTGACGCCAGACGCCGCGGCCTGCGCGGGCAGGTCGACGTAGACGAGGCCATTGCGCGTGCTGGCATCCACCGTGGGCGCAACCTGGCGCACACGCCCCTCGACCACACCGCCGTCCATGCGGCGCAGCCGCACGGCCTGGCCGGGCTGGATGCGCGGCAGCACCTCGCCATGCATCTCGGCGCGCCATTCGAGGCGGTTCTTGCGGATCAGCTTGAACAGTTCCGTACCCGACGACACCACCGCGCCCACGGTGGCAGAGCGCGCGCTGATCACGCCATCGTCGGGCGCCACCACGCGCGTGTAACGCAGGCGCAGTTGCTGGCTGTCGAACTGCGCGCGTGCGGCAGCCAGCTTGGCGGCCGCCGTCTTGGCCTGCGTGTCGTACTGGATCAGATCCTGCTGGCTGATGGCGCCGCTCTTGTCGAGCTCATGCGCACGGCGCGCCTCACCGGCCGCCTGTGCGGCCGACGCTTCGGCCTCGACGAGCGTGGCGCGTTGCGCGGCCACATCGGCGCGCACGGTCTCATCCGACAGGTGAGCGAGCAACTGGCCCTGCTTGACCACATCCCCGACGTTGACGAGCACTTCGGCCAGCTTCAGCCCGTTGACCTCGGCGCCGACACTGGCCTCCTGCCACGGTTGGACCGCCCCGCTGGCCGTGGCGATACGTGGCCACACGCGCTGCACCAGATGCACCACGTTGACGGCCAGCGCGGGCTTGGCGGCCTGCTGCTTGTTCTGGTGCTGCGCCGCGGGCTTTCCGCATGCCGCCAGCATGCTGGCCAGCACCATGGCGAGGCCGGCCATCCAAACACGTTGTCCTGTCATGAAGCGTTTCCGGTGGGCGCGCCGCCCTGTGCGGCAGACGCGGGAGCATGAGTGGAATCCGGTAGCGCGCCGGCGACGTCGTCTTCGCGCCAGCCGCCGCCCACGGCCTTGTAGAGCGCGACCCACGCCTGCGCGCGCTCAAGCCTGACGGCCGCCAGCGATTGCGAAGCCTGCAACGCCATGCGGCGCACATCCTCCAGCTGCAGCAGGCTGCCCGCGCCCAGCCGATAGCGGGCATTGGCGGCCTCGAGCACCTTCGCGTATTGCGCATCGGCCTTCGTGGCGGCATCGAGGCGGCGCTCGGCGGCATCCAGGCGCACCAGCGCGTCTTCCACTTCCTGCACCGCCTGGCGGACCTTGGCGCGGTAGCTTGCCAGCGCCTGGTCGTAGCGGGCACGGGCGGTTTCGACGCGCGCGGCGCCGGCACCGCCATCAAAGATGGGCAGCGACACCGACGGCCCGAACGACCACGATTTCGTCGTCACCGACTGGCCGCTGAAGCGAAAGGAATTGATGCCGATGGAACCGGCCAGCGTGATCGACGGCAACCGGCTGGCGACCGCCACGCCAATGTCTGCGCTGGCACCGGCCAGCGCGCGCTCGGCGGACGACACATCGGGCCGTTGCGACAGCACCCGCGCCGGCACCTCCGGCACGCCGGCATCGGGCGGGGCGGGAATCTGCGCACCGGCCTGGGCGAGCAGGCCGTTCAACGTGTCGTGGTCGACGCCAGTCAGGGTGACGAGCTTGTCGATACCCTGGGCGCATTGCGCGCGCTGCGCTTCCAGGGCGTTGATGGCATCGCCCACGGTGGCTTGCGCCTGTGCGTGATCGGCGGGGGTGACGAAGCCCGCGTGAAATTTCCGCTCGGTGAGTTGCAGCGTCTCCTGCCGTGAAGCGAGCGTCGCAGCGCCGATCTCGACGAGCGCCTCGCACTCGCGCTGCTGAAGGTAGGTGTTGGCGACTTCTGCGGCAAGCGATACGCGCGCGTCGTGCCAATCTGCCTCGGCCGCGCTCAAGCGAGCGTCTGCGCCTTCCAGGCTGCGCTGCTTGCCGCCAAAGAGGTCGATCTCCCAGGAGGCGTCGGACTGGGCGGCCAGCGTCGTGATGGTGCCCAGGCCGGGCGTCGGCCCGAGCGTGCCGGCGGGCACCCCGCCAAAGCCGGACGCCCCGCCAAACTGGCTGCTGCCAAACCCGCCCTGACGCGTTGCCGAGCCGGTGCCTTTGAGCTGCGGCAACAGTGCCGCCTGGCTGCTTGAAACGCTTGCCCGCGCCTCGCGCACGCGACCGACCGCCTGGGCCAGCGTCGGGCTCGTCGCGTCGGCCTGCTCGACGAGCCGGGTCAGCACCGGATCGCGAAACTGCTCCCACCAGCGCGCCAGCGCCATACGGCTGCCGTGGTGCGGCAGCGTGGCGTGCCAGCCTTGCGGAGCTTCGGTGCCGCCGAGTTGCGGCGCACGGTAATCGGGCCCGACCGCGCAGGCGGCCAGCGCGAGCGCCGCCAGCAGCGCGGCATATCGCACCCGCCCGCCGTGCGCTGGGCGGCCGGCGCATCGACCTGTCGTCATGGAGAAAGTGTCCTTCGGGAACGCAGCCGGAATTATGCCCAGTCAAGCGTTCGCAAGACACCTGCGCCGCGACGGCGGCCGTTCAACCGCAGGTAAGGGTCAGGCGATGCTCAGAAAGACGCACATGCCCGTCAGATGTAGCCGAGCAGCACCAGGATGATCACGATGACGACGATCAGACCGAGCCCGCCCGTGGGCCCGTAGCCCCAGCCGCGGCTGTACGGCCAGGACGGCAGCGCGCCGATCAGCAGCAGGATCAGAACAATGATGAGGATGGTACCCAGCATGATGCCTCCTGATTTCGTGTTGGTATGCCGTCACCCGGGGGCGAGCGACGGTCTTGTTCGTCACCTAGCACGCCTCGTTCCCATTGCCGGCTGCCTGGCCTGGCGCAGAAAATTGCTGGCGGTTAATTGCATGCACCATGCATCGCGCGGCTTATGATCCGGCCGTTCTGATCAAGGGGTTGCGTATGTCTTCCATTTCGATGGAGTCGCCGGCTTCGCTCGGCTGGATCGGGGCCGGCCGCCTCGCTCGCGCCGTTGCCGCCCGGGCGCGCGACGCTGGGGCGCAGACCGTTGCGGTGGCCAGCCGTACTCCTGCCCATGCGGCATGGCTGGCACAAGCCACCGGCGCCGCCGCGCTCGACGCCCAAGGGGTGGCCGATGCGGCGGACTGGGTCTTCATCACCGTGCCGGATGACGCGATCGCCACCGTGGCGCAACGCGTCCGCTGGCGCCCCGGGCAGCTCGTCATCCACTGCAGTGGCGCTGGCGAGCGCGAGCTGCTTGCCGCCGCGCGACGTGCCGGGGCCGACACCGCCAGCTTTCATCCGCTGTTTCTCTTTGCCGGCCTGCCGGATGATGCCGAGCGGCTGGGGGGCGCCTCCGTCGCCATCGACGCCGACGCTCCACACGACGCCGCGCTCGCCGGCTTTGCGCAGCGCCTCGGCTGCACGCCGCTGAAGGTGCGCGCCGGCCAGCGTGCGCTGTACCACGCCGGGGCCAACTACGCCGCCAGCTTTCTGCTGTGCGCGCTGCACGAAGCGGCGACGTTGTGGGAAGCGGCGGGCATCGATCGCGACGCCGCAGTGGCCGCCATGTGGCCGCTGGTGGACGGCACATTGGCCGCGGCCCGCGCACGCGGCTTGGCGGGCGCGCTGTCAGGCCCCGTCTCTCGAGGCGACGGCGGCGTCATCGACAAACACCTGCACGCGCTCGATACGCTGGGCGCGGATCACGCTGCCCTGTATACGGCGCTCACCCGGCGCGCGCTCGCGTTGGCGGCAGAACGCGGTGCACCGCCTGCCGACGTGCTGGCGAGTCTCGCGCGGCGCCTCGATCCGCCGCAATAACTGCATCGGCGTCATTGGGATTGGGCCGCAGGCATGCACCAATCCAGGGCCTTGCTTACAATCGGCACCCTGCCTCGACGCCCCGCCCTACCATGTCCTCCACACCGTCCTCGTCTGCCACCCCGCACGCTGAACGCCGCTCGACCGGCGCGCTGATCCTCCTGGTGATCGGCCTGGTGCTGGTGGGCGTGAACCTGCGGCCGGCGCTGTCGAGCCTGTCGCCGGTGCTCAAGCAGGTGACGGCCGGCACGGGGCTGTCGGGCGCCACGGCGGGTCTGCTGACGACGCTGCCGGTGCTGTGCCTGGGACTCTTCGCGCCGGCCGCAGCGGTGCTCGCGCGGCGCTTCGGTGCGGAACGTGCCGTTGGCGGCCTGCTCGTCGCACTGGCAGCGGGCATTGCGTTGCGCAGCGCGGGGGGTGTCGCGCCGCTCTTCATCGGCACGCTGGCGGCAGGCGCGTGCATCGGCGTGACCGGCATTCTGCTGCCGGGCATCGTCAAACGCGATTTCGGCCGCCAGGCCGACCTGATGACCGGCGTCTATACGATGGCGCTGTGCTTCGGTGCGGCCGTTGCCGCCGGCGCGACGGCGCCGCTGTCGGCATGGCTTGGCGGCTGGCAGCCGGCGCTCGCGTTCTGGGCGCTGCCCGCGTTGCTGGCTTTCATCGGCTGGTGGCCGCACATGCGGCATGCGCATGGCAAGCACGCCGCCACGCGCCTCGAACGCGTCTCGCTGTGGAACAAGCCGATTGCCTGGCAGGTGACGCTGCACATGGGTCTGCAATCGTCGCTCGCGTACTGCGTGTTCGGATGGCTGCCCGTGATCCTGCAGGACCGGGGGCTGTCTGCGGTGCAATCAGGCGTTGTGGTGGCGGTGTCGATCCTGATGCAGCTCATCACCGCGCTGGGCGGCCCGTTCGTAGCGCGGCTCGGCCGCGACCAGCGCCCGGCCGTGCTGCTGATGATGCTGATGTGCTGGGCGGGCCTGCTCGGCTGCCTCTATGCGCCGCTGTCCACGCTGTGGTGGTGGGCGGTGCTGCTGGGCCTCGGTCAGGGCGGCAACTTCAGCGTGGCGCTTTCATTGATCGTGCTGCGCTCGGCCGATGCGCGCGTGGCAGCCAGCCTGTCGGCCATGACGCAGGGCATCGGCTATACGATGGCGGCAGCCGGCCCGTACCTCATGGGTGTGCTGCACGACCTGACCGGCAACTGGGCCGTGATGGGCTGGCTGTTCAGCGCGATTGCGCTGGCGTCCATCGTGGCGGGCATGCTGGCCGGACGCAACCGCACGCTGCACGCCGAGCGGTCCAGCTAGCGCTTGCCGGCGCGGAAACAGCCGGCTTCGTGGTCGTCCACCATGCCCGTGGCCTGCATGAAGGCATAGCAGATGGTAGGGCCGACAAACTTGAAGCCGCGCGCCACCAGCGCCTTGCTCATCGCCTTGGAGACATCGGTGGCGGCGGGGGCGTCGCGGTAGCTGTCCCAGCGGTTGACGATGGTCTTGCCATCGACGAATGCCCACAGGAACGCATCGAGCGAACCCGCTTCTTCCTGCAGCTCCAGCACCTTGCGCGCGTTGACGACGGCGCCTTCCACCTTGGCCCGGTTGCGGACGATGCCCGGGTCTGCCAGCAGCTTCTCGATGCGCGCGGGCGTGAAACGCGCGACGCGCGCCGGGTCAAACCCCTCGAACACTTCCTGGTAGCGCGCCCGCTTGCGCAGAATGGTCTGCCACGACAACCCGGCCTGGGCGCCTTCGAGCACGAGCATCTCGTAGAGGTGACGATCATCGTGCGAAGGTGAGCCCCATTCAGTGTCGTGGTACTCGATCATCAGCGGGTCTTCGCCAACCCAGCAGCAACGCGCCATCTCTTGTCTCCTAGATCCAGCCGGACCTGCGCAGCTTGCGATACAGCCACACGCAGGCGGCGGCCGTACATGCCAGCACGATCGGGTAGCCGGCGGGGTGCTCCAGCTCCGGCATGCCCTTGAAGTTCATGCCGTAGTTGCTGAACACCACGGTCGGGATGGCAAGGATAGCGCCCCACCCCGCCAGCCGCTTGACGATGTCGTTCTGCGTGACCGACACCAGCGCGACGTTCACGGAGATGGCCGTGGTCAGCATTTCGCGGATCACGTCGAGCGCGCCCACCACGCGGTGTGCATGGTCGGCAATGTCACGGAAGTAGGCGCGCAATTCCTTCGGGACCACCTCTTCGTGCAGGCGGATGAGTTGCCCGGCGATGTCTTCCACCGGCAGCGCGGCGTTGCGCAGCCGCAGGAGCTGGCGCTTGAGCGTATAAAGCCGCTCGATGGCCCCGCGGTCGAACGTATCGCCAAAGATCTGGCTTTCGATCTGCTCGAACTCGTCCTGCATGCGATGCAGCACGGGCTGATAGTTGTCGACCACGAAGTCCATCACTGCATACAGCGCAAACGGCGCGCCCTTGGCGAGCAGTTGCGGCGTGCGTTCGCAGCGCTCGCGCACCGGTGAATACGACGCCGACGGTCCATGCCGCACCGAGACAAGAAAATCGCGCCCGACAAACAGGTGCGTCTCGCCAAAGACGACGTTGCCGTCGTCCATCTGCGCGGTGTTGAGCACGATGAACAGCGTGTCGCCGTACGTTTCGAGCTTGGGGCGCTGGTGCGCGTTGCGGGCGTCCTCAATGGCGAGGTCGTGCAGGCCGAACTCTTCCTGCACGCGCTTGAGCATCGCGTCGTCCGGCTCGTGCAGGCCGAGCCAGACAAACGAGCCCGGCGTGTGCAGGACGTCGCTGATGGCTTCGACGGAAAGATCGCGCTCGCGCTTGCCGTTGCGGTACAGCGCGCTGTTGATCACCATGGACATGGTTGTCTCCGGGCGCATTCTGCGCGCGTTATCGGTCTTCTGGCTGACTGGCGGTCTTGGAAGCGGACGTGCCCGGCAGCAAGGGCACCTCTGCGATGCGCGCTTCGATCTGCGCCAGCGCTTCGGACAGCGCGTGGACGAGATCGTCGGGCAGCCCGTCGAGCGTGGCATTGATGAAGGCGATGCGTCGCGGCATGCAGTCGAGCACGACGGCCAGACCGGCGTCGGACAGAGATACGTTGGTCAGGCGGTTGTCGCGGGCATCGGTGGTGCGTTCGATCCAGCCGAGCTGCTCGAGCACCTTGAGCTGGCGCGTCAGCGCGCCGGGGTCCATCTGCAGGCGCTCGGCCAGCTGCTTCTGGGCCATGCCGCCACCGGTGTGGTCGTGCAGCGCGAGCAGGATGCGCCAGCGCGGCATCGGCTGGCCGACATGCGCCTCGAAAGCGGCCATGAAGGCGCGGTAGGTCCGGCCAAACTGGTGCATGACGGCGAAGCGTTCGCGTTCAGAGGTCATGGATCAAGCGTGAAAGTGCTGAAACCCCGCATGCTAACCGCTGTCGGCCGGTGTGGCGTACTCGGGCTAGTCTGTGTGTTGCACCGGTTCGACGTGATGGAGCACCACCGGCGGCACGCGCCGTACCCGCCACAGGCCCACGAGCGCCGCCACCGTGGCTGCCACAAGGCCGATGTGGATGGCGCCCACCAGCACGTGGCGCGCAGCCTCGAGCAGCGCCGCACCATCGTGGCCGGCGGCATGCAGGTGCGCAAGCAGGGCGGCCTGCGCCTCCTGATCGATGAGGATCTCCGGGTCGGCCAACGGGCGCAGCCAGTGCGTTGCGTTGTCGGCGCTCAGCGCATCGCGAACGCCGGCGGCATAGCGTTCGGTCACCAGCGTGCCGACCAGCGCCGTCCCGACCATCCCGCCGACCATGCGAAGCGATTGCAGCAGCGCGGTCGCGATACCCAGGTGTGCGCGCCCCGCCGTCTGCTGCGCAAACACGGTGAGGTTGGGCAGCACGAAGCCGAGGCCCAGCCCCGCCAGCAGCATCAGCAGCGTAAGCACCGCGTGCGGCATGTCCCTCGAGGACAGCGACATGCCGGCCAACGCCGCGGTCAACAACGCGAAGCCGGCATACAGCATGGCATTCGGCTTAGGGATGCGCGTGACGATGCGCCCGTTGATGATGCTGCCCAGCGTGATGCAGACGACCAGCGGCGTAATCACCAGCCCGGCCTCCTGCGGCGACATGCCGAAGCCGCCCTGGAACAGCAGCGGCGCATAGAAGAGCACCGCGAACATCGAAAACCCCGACAGCAGTGCGAGCACGAACAGCGCAGCGAGCGCGGGATTGCGCACCATGTCGGACGGCAGCAGCGGCTGCTCGGCACGCTGCTCCCACCACCACAGCCCCGCAAAAGCCGCGGCCGACAACGCCAGCCAGCCCAGCATCGGCAATGACAGGCCGTGCCGCGGCAACCACTCGACGAACAGCTGCAGCGCGCCGAGCGCCACCGTAATCAGCAGTGCGCCTTGCCAATCCAGCCGGACGCGCCCGGTGTGCGCGTTCTGGCGCAGATGCGGCAAGAAGCGCCACGCAAACCACAGCCCCAGCACACCAAACGGAATGTTGACGTAGAACACCGAGCGCCAGCCGAACGCCTGCGTCATCCATCCGCCCAGCGTCGGGCCGATGGCGTTGGCAATGCCGAACGACGCACTGAGCATGACCTGCCAGCGCAATCGTACGCGCGCATCGGGAAAGAGGTCCGGGATACAGGCGTAGGCCGTGCCAACGAGCATGCCGCCACCCACGCCTTGCAGCGCCCGCGACCACACCAGGAACGACATGCTGCCCGCCATGCCGCACATGACCGACGCCAGCGTGAAGACCACGATCGATGCGATGACGAAAGGCTTGCGCCCGTAGAAATCCCCCAGCCGCCCGAAGATCGGCACCGTCACCACGGAGGTGAGCAGGTACGACGTGGCCACCCACGCATACAGTTCAAACCCCTTCAGTTCCGCCACCACCGTCGGCAGGGCGGTGCCGACCACGGTCTGGTCGAACGCCACCAGAACGACAACAAAGCAGATGCCGATCATCGCCAGCAGCGATTCCTTGAACGGCAGGACCTGGGTATGCGAGTGCGGGAGCGCGGTATGGACGGCCATGGCAGCAGGGGCAGGATACAAATGATGCATCAACGATTGCTTCGTCAATCAATAGTGTAGCGAAATTGCGTTTCGCCTGCTGGCCGTTGATCGGGGTGAAACAAGAGTCCGCTGCAAAAGCGTATGTGAAGCGGGTCGTATTCCCGCGCACGCATCAGCCAAATCCTGACTGGTACGACGAACGGCGCCCCTTTCGTCCACGCAGTACTGCGAAAGTCCCACCCTCCGGACGCCTGTTCTCGCGCATATCCAATGAGACTGCGTCTGTTACCAAACGCTCACCATTTGAAATGAGATAGACCGGTATAGTTATTTCGCGGCTGCACTCGCAAGCGGCGTCGGCGTATGTCAGTCGCCCACCCCGGCGGAGGCAGCCCATCATCGGTTGAAGGCAGGTCGCACGGCTTGATTGCCAATCGCCCCGCGCACGGCGGGCCCGTGCACGCACGTTTCCGTTTGCATTTTTCCCAGGTGAGCTCATGAAAACCGCAGCGCTGATCGCAATGACTTGTGTTGTACTCACTGCCTGTGGCGGCGGTGACGACTCCTCAACGGCTTCGACCGGCCCGAACACGGGAACGGGCACGGGCACTGGAAATGGACCGGGTACAGGCTCGGGCTCCAACGGCGGGAGCACGCTGACGCTGCGCTATGAAGCCCTGTCGCCCGCTGCAGATGCGGCGAGTTTCCTGGCGCTCCTGAACAGCGAAGGCGCAAAAGGCTTCCGCTACCTGAGCGATCGGTTCAACGCATCGGGGACCACGACGACTTCGGTCTTCGTCAACGACGGCACCGCGCAAACGTACACGTACGAACTGGCTGGCGCACAGAGCAGCGCGTCGGCCTTCCTCGCGCAGGCCAATGCGGAGGGCGCGCGCGGCTATCGCTTTGAAGGTCCGCTGACGTATGGAAACCTGTATCGCAAGGACGGTGGGTCGTCTGCGACCTATACCTACGCTGCCCTGGCCTGGCCAGCAAGCCAGGCCGCGTTCCTCACGCAGGCCAACGGGCAAGGACACTCGGGCTACTGGCTGGTCGGCCCGATCATGCTGGGCTCGGGGAGCACGAGCCTGTACATGAAGGACAATGCCTCGAACGCGACCTACACCTACCATGCGTTGACGCTGCCGGCAACGTCGAGCGATTTCATTGCGCAGGCGAACAGCGAAGGTGCCAATGGCTACCGTGCCAAGGGGGCGCTGGGGTTCGGCACCGACTCCGCGTGGGTCTACGTCAAGGATCAGACGCAATCGTCCTCGTTCACGTACCAGCCGGCGACCATGCAGACGGCGAGCGCAGCGTACATCCAGCAACTGAACGACCTTGGCGCGCAAAGCAACGCATACCTTGGGGACCTCATGATCGGCACGTCGGCGTCCTACTACTTCAAGGCCAGCAACTGCAGTGGGTTCCTCTGCACAACGCTGAATCCGCTGACGCAGAACTGAAGGCTAGCCTGGACGCGCTATCGGATTGGCCACGCAGCGGACGGCGAGCCACTACGGCAACGCCATCATCGGATGCGACTGCCGAGTATTGAAGAATCGTCCGTATGCGCCAACGAAGGAAATGACATGGTCTTCTGCGCGCGCGGACTGGAAATATGGAACAACGCTCGCACACGCGGCGCGAAGGCATCAGGAGCGCATAACGTTTCCAGTTTTTATTCGTTCCCCGCACGATGGGCTTCTTCGACAATGGCTGCCTCCAAAACCATGGGCTGCATGCAATGTCCGCTCGTTCTGCTGGGTTCCGTTTTTTTTCAGCCGCGGTGGCTGCCGCCTCACTGCTGGTGGCCGCTACGGCCCATGCCGATGCCACGCTCGACAAGATCCAGCAGCGCAAGAAGCTGGTGGTGGGCGTCGTGCTGTCAGGCGGCCCGTTTGGCTCCATCGACCCCGCCACGCAGCGGGCGACCGGCTTCAACGTTGACCTCGCACAGGCGCTGGGGCGCGGGCTGGGCGTCGAAGTCGAGACCGTGCAGGTGCAGCCGTCCAACCGCGTGCAGTTTCTGCAGCAGGGGCGCGTCGATGTGCTCGTGGCATCGATGGAACTGAATGCGGAACGCGCGGAACTTCTGGCGCACGTGCCGACGCCCTACTACCGCGTGGGTGGCGTGGCGCTCGTCCCTAAAGACAGCCCCGTGCACCAGTGGAGCGACCTCAAGGGCAAGGACGTGTGCCTGTCGCAAGGCAGCAGCTACACCAAGCCGCTGGCCGCCGACATCGGCGCCACGCCCAAGGGCTTCAAGAGCCCCGCCGAATCGCTCCTGGCCCTGCGCGGCAACAACTGCGCCGCGGCCGTACACGACGCTACGCTGCTGCAGCCGCTGCCGCGCACCAACCCGGAATGGAAGGACTACCGCGTCGTCGGCCCCGACCTCATTCCCGCGCCCACCGTCATCTGGGCACGCAAGGGCGAGAACGACACGGTGGCCGCGCTCGATCGCATCGTGCAGGGCTGGCACCGCACCGGCTGGCTGATCGAAACCGAGAAGAAGCATGGCATCCAGCCGCCCTCGCCCGCGCTGGTGGAGTGGCATGACAAGCTGCGCGCCAATCGCAGCTGACCGAGGATCTGCCGTTGACCGACGACCTGCTTCTGCGCGCGATTGCGCTGGTCCGCCACACCGGCCTCGACTACGGGTTCCTGGCTGAAGCCTACGAGCGCAACTCGCTCCTGCAGGGTGCGAAGACGTCGCTGCTGGTGATGTTGAGCACCGTGGTGCTGAGCCTTGTCTTTGGCGTGGGGCTGGCACGCCTGCTGGTGTCGCCGCACAGGCGTGTGACGCGGCTTGCGCAGGGCTTTGTCGAACTCACGCGCAACACGCCCACGCTGGTGCAGTTGTGCTGCGCGTTCCTGGTCGTCAACACGCTCATCACGCAGGCGTTGGCGCAGTGGCAGTTGACCAATCCGCTCACGCCGTTCTTCTGGGCGGTAACGCTGCTCTCGCTGCACAAGGCAGCCTTCCACGCAGAAGCACTGCGCGCCGGCATCGAAGCCGTGCCGCCCGCCATGCTCGAAGCCGCCGCGTCGCTCGGCTTCAGCGCGCGGGAACGGCTGTGGCGCGTGCAGCTTCCGCTGGCGTTTCGCGCCGCACTGCCCTCGCTGATGAACAACACGGTGGAGCTGGTGAAAGCGTCATCGCTGGCATCGGCCATCGCGGTGGGCGACCTCACCTACAGCGCGCTGATGATCTGGACGCAACGTGACAACGTGCTCGAATGCATGGTGCTGTTGCTGCTGTTCTACGGCGTGGTCACCTATGCCGTGCACGCCATCGGGCTGTGGCTGGAACGGCGCCTGCGCATGCCGGGTTACGGCACAGCCGGCCAGGCCAAGGCCATCGCAGGAGCCGCGCATGCCTGAGAGCCTGTTTGCGACCTTGCTGCACTGGTCACCCGCCCTGCTGCGCGGACTGAGCATCAACATCGGCATCAGCGTGCTGGCGGTTGGCCTCGGTTCGCTGGCGGGGCTTGCGGTGGGCGCGCTGCATCTGTCGCCCGCACGCGGCTGGCAACGCGTGGCCGGGACCTACGTTGTGGCCTTTCGCAATGCGCCGTGGCTTGTGCTGGTCTACGGGATTGCGTATGCCGTGCCATTCGAGGTTGTCGTGCGCGGCCATGTCGTGCCGTTTCCCGACTGGTTCAAGGTGACGCTGGCGCTCGCGTTGCCCGCCAGCGCACACGTGGCCGAGATCTTCCGGGGCGCGGTGCTCTCCATTCCGTCCACGCAATGGGAGGCAGCCGCATCGCTCGCCTTCACGCGCCGCGACATCCTCTGGCGCATCGTGCTGCCGCAATGCGTGCGCCGCATGCTGCCCTCGTGGATGAACCTGTATGCGGTCATCACCATGGGCACGGCAATGGCGTCGCTGGTGGGCGTTCACGACCTGCTCGACACCGCGCAGATCGCGAGCAACACCGTCAACCGCACGCCGTTTACGGTGCTGACGTATTTCACCGTGCTCGCCCTGTTCTTCGTTTACTGCTACCCCATTTCGCGCCTGACCCGGCGCCTGGAGCGCGCCCATGTCGTCGCCTGATCTCCTGCCTCTCGACGCGTCGCCCGATGCCTACGCCGCCGGGCCACTGGTCGCATTGCGCGACGTGCACCTGAGCTTCGGCACCACGCACGTCCTGCGCGGTATCGATCTCGATGTTCGGCGAGGCCAGGCCGTGTCCATCATCGGCCCGTCGGGGTCGGGCAAGTCGACGCTCCTGCGCTGCATCAGCGGATTGCTGCGCCCACAGCGCGGCAGCATCGCGGTGGATGGCATTCGCGTTGACCAGCTTGCCACGGAAGCCGAAACGACTGCCCTGCGCAAGCGCATTGGTTTCGTGTTCCAGCAGTACAACCTGTTTCCGCATCTGAGCGTGCTGGACAACCTCACCGCAGCGCCCGTGCGCGTGCTCGGCCGCAGCCGCCAGGAGGCGGAGTCCGACGCGCACGCGCTGCTCAGCAAGGTGGGCCTGGCCGACAAGGCCCGCGCCTACCCTGGCCAGCTCTCCGGCGGCCAGCAGCAGCGCGTGGCGATTGCGCGTGCGTTGGCGATGCGCCCGGAGCTGATCCTGTTTGATGAAGTCACGTCCGCGCTCGACCCCGAAACCGTGGGCGAAGTGCTCAACGTGATCGAAGCGCTGGTAGACGATGGGCTCACCTGCGTGCTCGTCACGCACGAGATGGCCTTCGCGCGCGCGATCAGTGATGAGGTGGTATTCACAGAACACGGCGTGGTGGTGGAGCGCGGGCCTGCGGCACAGTTGTTCGCGTCCCCGGCCAGCGGACGCACGCGTGCGTTCCTGCGGCGTGCGCTGTCCGGGCATGCCGGTGCAGCGCCGGCCCCGCACGCACCGTGGCACGCCGCCTTCAGCAGCGCGGCGTTTGCGGTCTGACCGCCTGAAACTCACCCACCAATGGCATGCAACGCCGCCGCAGGCACGCGCTGCAACGCCTGCGCCAGATCGGCTATCAGATCGTCCGCGTCTTCCAGCCCGACGTGCAGGCGGAGCACGGCGCCGGCCCGGTTCCACTGCGCGTGGTCATCCAGACGCTCCGGTGCCACGACGGTGACGAGGCTTTCGTAGCCGCCCCACGATGCGCCAATGGCGAACAAGCGCAGCGCATCGGCTACGTGCTCGGCTGCCTGCACGTCGGCACCTTCGAGCACGAACGAAACCAGGCCGTTCGCGCCCTTGAAATCGCGCTTCCACAGCGCGTGGCCCGGGTCATCCGGCAGCGCGGGGTAATACACCCGGCCGACACCGGGCTGCGATTGCAGCCAGCGGGCGACGCGCGTGGCATTGTGCTGGTGCTGCGCCATGCGCACGGGCAGCGTACGCACGCCGCGCAGGGCGAGGTAGGCGTCGTCTGCCCCGATGGTGAGGCCGAGCACATCGTGCGCGGCTGCTATGCGTGCGGCCACGGCATCCGTGCGGGCGATGACCGCGCCCAGCATCACATCAGAATGCCCCGCCACGTACTTGGTGGCGGCCAGCACAGAAATATCCGCCCCTGCATCCAGCGGACGAAACAGGATGCCCGACGCCCAGGTGTTGTCCGTCGCCAGCACAATGTCATGGCGCCGCGCCACGCTCGCAATGGCGGGCAGGTCATAGATTTCGTACAGCAGTGACCCGGGCGATTCCGTATAGATCAGCCGCGTATGCGGCCGGATGGCCGCTTCGAGCTGTCCGTCAGCCAGGTCCACGTACGACAGCTCGATGCCAAGCCGCTGCAACAGCGCCGCATCGAGCCGTCGCACGGGGGCGTAGATGCTATCCGTCACGATGACGTGGTCGCCGGGCGAAAGCAGCGCGAGAAAGGTCAGCGAAATCGCTGACAGGCCGGAGGGCACCAGGAACGCGCGCACGCCGCCTTCAAGCGCCAGCAATGCGTCTTCCAGGGCGCGGTGCGTCTGTGAGCCATGGCGGCCGTAGCTTGCGACGTTCTCGCCGGCCTTGCGGCGCGCATGCACATCGTGCTGGGCCGCCGTGCTGGCATGGCGCACGGTGCTCGTGCGCTCGACAGGCACGTTGACAGGCGCGGTGCCATTCACAAACGGCGGACTGCCTGCGTGGACGATGCGGGTGGCCAGCGCTCCGGAGGCTTGGCGGACGTCGTGCGTCATTGGGCCTCCACTTCGTTGGCTTCGGATGCGGCACGCGCGTGCGCGGGCAAGCCGGGCTTGAAGGCGGCGCGTTCCAGCGCATCGAGTTGCGCCACGAGGCCGACTTCCCAGGCCAGGTAGCCGCGCGCCGCCTCGAGATTGCCGTCGTGGCGGTCGTGCACGAAGAAGAGGTAATCGATGCGCTCGGGGTCGGTCGGCATTGCGGGCGTGGCTTCGAGCGGATATCCGGCGGCGTGCCAGGCAGGGATGCCGCCATCCAGGCGCTGCACGGACGCGGCGCCGTGCTCGCGCACGTCCACCGCGGCCAGCGCGCTGACAGCGGGATCGTCATCGACGAGCACCACATGCACGCCACGCACACCAGCCAACTGGCGCCGTGTCGCCCAGCGTGCGCCGGGGATGTGGCCCGCGCGATAGGCCGCGCTGCTGCGCAGATCGAACACCTGCGTCTGCCCATGCGGGAGGCCATTGTGCAGCGCTGCGGCAGCGATGCCAGAGAGCGCGGGCGGCTGCCACGCCGCGTCGCTTTGCACGAGTGCGGCGGCATTCGCCTCGCTCAGGCCACCGTCGAGCACGACGGCATCGTGGCCCATCTGCCGCAGCCAGCTGACGATCACCGGCGCGCGGATGCCATCGTCGTCGAAGACGATCAGCCGAGCCCCGCGCACGCCAACGTATTGGTCCGTCGCCTGCAGCAGCTGGCCGCCCGGCGCATGCACCGCCCCTGGAAGGCTGCCGCGTGCAAACGCCTCGGCAGGGCGCACATCGAGCAGGAAGACCGTGCGCGCGTCGCGCTGCCGCTCGGCCCGGACATCGGCGGCGGTGACGCTGGGTACGGCAAACCGGCGCGACAGCTCGCTGACGGCTTCCTGCGCACGGCGGCGCGCAGGCACGTCGATCGTGTCGGGGTAGCGACGGTCTGCGCCGTGCTCGAGCGCGAGGCCATGCAGCTGCCAGCCCTGCGTACCGTTTTCCAGGGCATAGATCGGATTGCGCAGGCCGAGGTTGCGCAGCGTCTGCGCACCGATGATGCTGCGCGTGCGGCCCGCGCAATTGACGACGACGGGCGTGTCGTCATCCGGGATGAGCGCAGGCGCACGCAGCGCCAGTTCACCGTTCGGGCACGACACCGCACCGGGAATCGTCATGCGGCGGTATTCGGCGACGGTGCGCCCATCGAGCAAGATGTGCCGCTTGTGTTCACGTTGCCAGGCGGCGAGCTCGCCCGCCGTGATATGCGGCGTCTGGTAAGCCAGTTCCGCGAGCTCGCCGAACGTCTTGGACGGCACGTTGACACCCTGGAACAGCGCATCCCCCGCGGCCTGCCAAGCCGCATTGCCGCCTTCCAGCACGTGCACGCTGGTGTAACCGAGATCGGTCAGGCGCCGCGCAGCCAGTGTGGCGAGGGCGCCGCCATCGGCATCGGTCACGACGAGGCGCACGGCGCGCCGGGGTGCCAGCCGCACGGCTTCCACCTCCAGCCGGCTGTAGGGCACGGGCGTGGCCAGAAACAGGTGCCCTTCACCAAACTCGCCGGCTTCGCGCACGTCGAACAGCGCGATCTCGGCACCGTCATGCAACCAAGTCTTGAGCGTGGTGGCGTGGATGGATGGAACGGACATGCGGGCCTCGCGTGGATGCGTATTCTGCGGTTGCTGGAGGCAGCCATGGTAGGCACGCCGGCACGCACGCGAGAACGAAGCGATGCATCTATCCATATGCAGGATCATGCGTTGGTGGCGCCGGTTCAGCGTTCTACACTCCGGTGTCTTTCCTCTGACCTGATCTGCCATGAGCCTCGCCGAGCAACGCGACCACGCCATCCGTCAAACCCTCGTCGCCGTCCGTGCGATAGCAGCGCAGGACGGCATCACGCGCGCATCGCTTGCACGCATTGCAGAGCGGCTCCAGGAACTGGCCGCGCAGGAGTCGCTGTTTCCGTTCGACGCCTTTCCGCCGCCCCCTGCGGACGATGCCGATGCCTCCAGCCGCTACCTCCTGCATGAAGAGGCGGACAAGACTTTCGCGCTGTACCTGAACTCCATCAACCCCGGCAAGGCGACGCCACCGCACAACCACACCACATGGGCGGTGATCGTCGCGCTGGAAGGCGAAGAGCTGAACCGCGTCTACACGCGCACCGATGACGGCCGTGATCCGGAACGGGCCACGCTGAGCCTGGCGCGCGAGGTGGTGGTGCAGCCGGGCACGCCCATCACCTTCCTGGACGACGACATCCACAGCATCCACGTCGTCGGCAACACTCCGACCCGGCACTTCCACCTGTACGGCCGCGCCCTCGAAACACTCACGGGCCGCATCGGTTTCGATCTCGCCACCGGGCGTGTGCTGAACTACAACCGCAACTACATGAGCGCGACCAGGCAGGCAGCCTGAGCGCGGTCCGAGCTCCGTAGCGGTATTGAAGCCGCCGCTGACGCATTGGGTTTCGAGTGCCCGCATCGGCCCTCAACGCTGGCTACCCGTCGGCGGCGCCGGGTTCGCACACGCCCCCGCCGCAGTTCGACGTTGCGGTGTCTAACACCAGCATGCAGTACACCGCCGGGGCTACTGCAGGTGCGCTGCCCAGGCCATCTTCGGCACCCCATCGGCATGGTCCACCGGTGCTGAGCGCCCGGCCTGCCGGGCACGGTTTGCACACGCTGCACCTGTCTGCCTTCCATTCGGGCGCGTGAGCTTTGCCGCTATCATGATGCCCGCAACGCCATCGGACCGGCCCATGCCGACAGCCTCAGGCAGTGCGTTGCCGACCTTTCCCTTGCCACCCCGAATCCTGTTGCGAGCCATATGACTTCGCGCCAACGCCCCTCGCCGTCTGAGGATCCGGCCACCATGACCGCGTCCCGCCGCGTGTATCTGAGCCTGCGCGAGCGCATCGTCGAGATGGAACTGCTGCCGGGCACGCGCATCGTCGAGAAAGCGCTGGCGGAAGAGTTCGGCACCAGCCGCACGCCCGTTCACGAGGCTGTGCAGCGGCTCGCTGAAGAGGGGCTCATCGATGTCCAGGCGCGCGTCGGTACGTTCGTCTCGCGCATCCCGCTCAATACGCTCGAAGAAGCCATGCTCGTGCGTAGCGCGCTGGAGGCCGCCATCATCGAGAAGGCAGCCGAGCGCATGACGCCCGAGGGCATCCACAAGCTCAACGTCGTGCTCGAGCGCCAGGCCCAATGCGCGCGAGAAGGCAACCGCCGCGGTTTCTTCCGCACCGACGAAGCGTTTCACGCCACGCTGGCCGAGCTGTCGGGTTACCCCGGTGTGTGGCAGATCATCCTGGACGTCAAGACGCAGATCGACCGCTACCGGTTGCTGACGCTTCCGCTGGAAGGGCGCATGAGCGAGGTGCTCGCGGAGCACCGCGCCGTGATCGACGCGCTGGCCTCGAGCAACCCGAAGCAGGCCGTGCGCGCCATGCGCGAGCATCTGGACCGCGTGCTTCCCGTGCTTGAAATCACGCGCCGCCAGCGTCCGGAGTTCTTCACGGTCTAGCGCGGGTATGTGCCCGGCCCAATGGTCTGGGCCCGGCACCTCCGCTGTGGGGCGGGCACGCCACCAACCCCACGTTCAGATCGACAGGCAAAGCTTGCCGAAATGCTTGCCGGCGGCCTGATGCGCAAACGCCTCGCCAATGTCCGGCAGCGCGAACGTGCGGTCGATCACGGGCTTCATCCCCGTGGCCTCAATCGCGCGGACCATGTCGCGCTGCTGGCTGCGGCTGCCCACGATCAGGCCCTGCAGCGTCTGGTGGCGGCGCATCAGCTCGACCGTCGGCACCGGGCCGGCAATGCCGGTCAGCACCCCGATCAATGAGATGTGGCCCCCCGTGCGGCACGCCTGGATGGATTGCGCCAGCGTATCCGGCCCGCCGACTTCGATCACCTGATCGACGCCACGGCCGTTGGTGTATTCGAGCACCTTGGCGGCCCAGTCGGTATCGCGCCGATAGTTGATCGTGTGGTCTGCGCCGAGTGCGCGCACGCGCTCGAGCTTTTCATCCGACGACGACGTTGCGATCACGCTGGCGCCCATCAGCTTGGCAAACTGCAGCGCGAAGATCGACACGCCGCCCGTACCGAGCACCAGTACGGTGTCGCCCGCCTTCAGCCGCGCGTCGACGACCAGCGCCCGCCACGCGGTGAGCCCGGCGGTGGTCAGTGTGGCGGCTTCTGCGTGGGTGTAGCCGCGCGGGGCGTGGGTGAACCAGTGCGCGGGGCGGACGACGTATTCGCGTGCGTACCCGTCCACGCCGTCGCCGGGCACCGTCTGGAAATCGCTGATGGTGGGGCCGCCGTCCAGCCACGTCGGGAAGAACGTGGACACCACCGAATCGCCCACGGCAAATTCCTCGACGCCCTCGCCGACCGCCTCGACCACGCCGGCGCCGTCGGACATCGGGATGCGGCCGTCGGCGCTCGGCATCTTGCCGGTCACGACGCCCAGGTCGTGAAAGTTCAGGGAGCTGGCGTGCACACGCACGCGGATTTCTCCGGCGCGGGGCTGGCCTGGATCGGGCAAATCGACGTATTGAAGTTGGTCGAGGCCAGCGGGCTGGCGCAGGGTGATGCCTTTCATGGTGAAGGGTCCTCAGCAGAACGGTTGGCAGACGACAGCCTTGCAAACACTTGCGCAACGGCTGCGATGCAGGCATTGTCGTGGCGTACATCGAAGCTCGCAAGAACGCACAATTTTGACCAGTACTATCATTTTTGTAGGTATCAACTCATGCGTCTGAAACGTCTGGATGGCAAGAGCGGCTGCGCGGTCGAAGTCACCCTTTCCGTGATCGGTGGCGTGTGGAAGCCGGTGATCCTGTTTCACCTGCTGCCGGGAAAGAAGCGCTTCATGGAGCTGACGCGGCTCATCCCCAATGCCACGCAGCGCATGCTCACGCTGCAGTTGCGCGAACTGGAGGCCGACGGCGTGATCGAGCGGCACGTCTATCCGCAGGTGCCGCCCAAGGTGGAATACGCCCTGACGCCGCTCGGCGAATCGCTGGCGCCCGTGCTCATCAGCCTGCGGGAATGGGGCGAGTCCTATCGCGCCAACGAGCTGGGCGACGCGGCCCCGGCACCATGCGCCACCGGCTCCCCGGCCGCAACGGCCGCCGCCTTGCGGCAGTGACACCGCCCGCCATTTACATCTCGTTACACTTTTGACAACGGGACGTGTCGATTCCGGCCACCCTTCATTCGACGTGCAGGTAGGGGCGCGAAACGCTCGCGCCTCCTCCCGACCCAACCCCCAAGGAGAACCCCATGCGATTCATGGTCCTGCGAATGGCCGACAAGGACACCGAAGCCGGCGTGATGCCCAGCGAAGAACTGCTCAACGCCATGGGCAACTACATGGAAGAGCTCGCCAAGGCCGGCGTGCTGCTGGGCGGCGAAGGCCTGCACCCAAGTTCGCGCGGCGCGCGCGTGGAGTTCCGCGGCGGCAAGCCGACCGTCATCGACGGCCCGTTTGCCGAGGCCAAGGAGCTCATCGCCGGCTACACGATGCTGCAGGTGAAGTCGGAAGAAGAAGCGCTCGAATGGGTCAAGCGCTGGCCCGGGCTCGACGGCGGCGGCAATGTGCGCCTCGAAGTGCGGCGCGTTTTCGAGGCGGAAGATTTTGGTGCGGAGTTCACGCCGGAAGCGCGCGAGCGTGAAGAACGCCTGCGCGCGGAGCTCGCAGCGAAGCAGCCGTAAGCCCGTCCCGCATGCCGTCCATGGCCGACTCAACGCAGGCATCGCAGGCCATCCACCGCACCATCGAGGCGGTGTGGCGCATCGAGTCGGCCAGGATCATCGCCGGGCTCGCGCGGCTGCTGCGCGATGTGGGCCTGGCCGAAGAGCTGGCGCAGGATGCGCTCGTTGCCGCGCTCGAACAATGGCCGGCATCGGGCATTCCGGATAACCCGGCGGCGTGGCTCACGGCCACTGCCAAGCACCGCGCCATCGACCGGCTGCGCCATCACACGCTTGCCGAGCAGAAGCGTGCACTGCTCGCCATCGAGCTGGAGGTCGAGCAGGAACTGGCCCATGCCGATGCCGAAACCGCGCGCGACGAGGCCGTCGGCGACGACCTGCTGCGCCTGCTCTTCATCGCGTGCCATCCGGTGCTGCCGCACGAGGGTCGCGTGGCGCTCACGCTGCGCATGTTGGGCCGCCTGACAACCGATGAGATCGCCCGCGCCTTCCTGGTGCCGGAGCCCACCATCGCACAACGCATCGTGCGTGCGAAGAAGACGCTGTCCGCCGCGCGCGTGCCGTTCGAGCTGCCCGAGGCGGGCCAGTTGCCGGAGCGGCTTTCGGCCGTGCTGCAGGTCGTCTATCTCATCTTCAACGAAGGCTATGCCGCTACCGCCGGCGACGACTGGACGCGCCCCACCCTGTGCGAAGAAGCGCAGCGCCTGGGCCGCATCCTGGCCGGGCTCATGCCCAACGAGCCGGAAGTGCACGGCCTGCTGGCCTTGATGGAACTGCAGGCCTCGCGGCTGCGTGCACGCGTAGGACCGGGCGGCCGACCGATCCTGCTCATGGATCAGGACCGCAGCCGGTGGGACTACCTGCTCGTCCGGCGCGGCTTTGCGGCACTGGCCCAAGCGCAGGCGTGCGGCAAGGGGCTGGGGTCGTACGGCTTGCAGGCCGCCATCGCGGCATGCCATGCCAGCGCACGCACTGCCGACCAGACCGACTGGATGCGCATTGCCGCGCTGTACGATGCGCTCGCCCAGCTCACGCCGTCTCCGGTCGTGGAACTGAATCGCGCTGTGGCCGTCGCCATGGCCTATGGCCCAGCGGCAGGGCTCGAGATTGCCGATACGCTGCTGACGGAACCAGCCCTGCGCGGCTATCACCTGCTGCCCAGCGTGCGCGCAGATCTTCTTGCGCGTCTTGACCGGCTGGACGAGGCCCGCGCGGAGTACGAACGTGCCGCCGCCCTCGCCCGCAATGGGCAGGAGCGCGCGCTGCTGCTGGAGCGTGCGGCCCGCTGCGGCCGTATCGGTTGAGCGGTCGGCACGTCGCTTGCTCGGCAGGTTGAGTTTCGACAACGAGACGGCTGCGGAACCTCGGTTGCGCAAGGTCGTCCATCGTGCGTGAACCGTTCAACGTCGTCTCTCCTCAGCATCCAGGCGCTGCGGGGCTTTGCCGCCCTCTACGTGGTGGTATTCCACTCGGGCCTCGCCCTCGCCCATGCCGACATTCCTGCACTGGCGTGGCTCACCACGCACGTGATCAAGCGTGGGCATGTCGGCGTGGACGTGTTCTTCGTCATCAGCGGCTTCATCATCGCCTGGGTCGCCATCCTGGGCCCGAAGGGGCCCGAGCCGCCCGGCGAGTTCCTGGTGAAGCGGGCGTTCCGGCTTGTGCCGCCTTACTGGCTGATGTCGGTGCTCCACTCGACATGGCTGAACCCGGTCTCGACAGGCGTGTTGTTGACGTCACTGGCGTTCCTGCCCCAAGCCAACACGGACGCGCCGTATTTCGGCTATCCGGCGCTGTATGTCGGCTGGTCGCTTAACTACGAAGTCTTCTTCTACGCACTGTGCGCGGTGGGGCTGGCGCTGTTCGGCCGGCGCGCGCTTGCCGTCGTCGCGCTCGGGTTGTTCACGACCACGGTCATCATGCCGTTCTGGCACGACGGTCTCGTGCAACGCAACCCGGAAGCGCTGTATGACTGGGCCACGCCGCTGCAGGCCATGGCGGCCAACCCGCTGGTGCTCGAGTTCCTGCTCGGCGCGGGACTGGGGTGGCTGTATGCGGCGCATCGGCATCGGCTGACGCCCGCGCTGGCTCGTGTGCTGATGGTCTTGGGTGTGGCCACCTTCGTGCTGTCGGTGATCGGGCCCGTTCCCAAGTTCGACCTGGTTGGACGGGGACTCCCCGCCGGCGCGCTGCTCGTCGGCATGGTGGCAATGGAGCACTGCGGCACACTGCGCGTACCGCGCATGGCCGTCTGGCTTGGTGAGATTTCCTATGCGCTGTATCTCGTGCATCCAAGCGTCATCGAGTCCACGCACCGCGTGGTGGGCGTACTGGCACCGGAGTGGATCGGCACGCAGCTGATGCTCTTTGCCATCAATCTCGGCCTCACGGTGGCGCTGGCTGCGCTGCTGCATCGTTACGTCGAACAGCCGTCCATTGCGCTGGGCCGCCGCACGGTGGAATGGATGCGCGGCCGCCGCCAGGCGTGGCGCGCGCGCCTCGGCATGCAGAGGCCCTGAGCGGCGTCCTCAAGCTGCCGGCGCTTGCATCATCCGCCGTCGCGCAACTGGTTTCCCGCCCGCCTGCTGGAAGCGAACGACCCCGCCGTGGCGCCGTTCCGCCGCACGCTGCTGGCCACCCCGCGCGAGGGCATCCTCGGCGGCTGGGCGGCGGTGCGCGATGCCGACCTGCGCCGCACGATCACGCTGATCACGCATCCGACGCTCGTCATCGCGGGCCGGCACGACACGGTTACCTCCTTGCAGCATGGCGAGGAAATCGCGGCAGCCATCCCCGGCGCGCAACTGCGCGTGCTGGACACCGTCCACCTTGCCAACGTGGAACAGCCGGATGCCTTCCTGGAAGCCGTGCTGGATTTCCTCGCGGTGCAGGAAACGGTCTAATGCATCGACACGCGGCAACGCGCCCGGTTAACATGGCGGCCATCCAACCGATGTGCCGCCACACATGTCCCGCGTCAAGAACGAAGACGAATTCGAACTGCGCCGCGAAAGCGTGCTCGACACCGCCGCCGAGGCCTTCGCGGCCGACAGCTACCCGAGCGTGTCGATGAACCAGCTTGCCGCGGCGTGCGGCGGATCGAAGTCGCGCCTGTACCACTACTACGAGGGCAAGGAAGCGATCCTGTTCGATCTGCTCGATCGCTACACGCGCCGGCTGGTGGATCTCGTCGAACGCGCAAAGAGCGATGCGCGCCACGCCAAGCTGTCGGCGCGCGCCACGCTGCACCTGCTGGTGCGCACGTTCCTGGCCGAATACGCGACCTCGCGCACGCGGCACGTGGCCTTGCTCAACGATGTGAAATACCTCTCGCCCGAGCAGCGCGACATCGTGCTCTCACGCGAACGCGACGTCGTGGCCGCCGTGGGGCGGCAACTCGGCGCGGCGTACCCGGACAAGGTGGACGACGCCAACCGCACGCCCATCACCATGATGCTGTTCGGCATGATGAACTGGACGTTCACCTGGCTCAAACCCGACGGGCCGCTCTCCTACGAAGGCTATGCCGAGATGGTCATCGACATGCTCGAGAACGGCCTGGGCGGCAAGACGCGACCGTGAGCTTCAGAGCCGCAAGCAAACCGGCCATGGCGTCGTTGCGCCTCCCGCAGTAACGAGCACTCGGTACCGGTTGGACCGTCGGCGTCGGCACGCGTCACCGCGGCAGTGTTGTCTGCCGCGCCTAGCGCTCGTCGTAGCTGACCACCACACGCTGCGTCAGCGGCCGCGCCTGGCAGGTCAGCACAAAGCCCTGCTGGATTTCCCAGTCTTCCAGCGTGAAGTTCTTTTCCATCTCCACGCGCCCTTCGAGCACCTTGGCGCGGCACGTACAGCACACCCCGCCCTTGCAGGCATAAGGCAGATCGAGCCCCGCGCTCAACGCGCTGTCGAGTACCTTGGCGTCGCCCGCCATCGGCACCTCATGCGATTTGCCGTCGAGCACAACCGTCAATGCCACATCGCCCCCCACGGCGGCGTGCTTGCGCGGCTTGGCAGAAGCATCGCCCACCGGCACGCCAAAGCGCTCCGCATGCACGCGCTCGCGCGGCACGCCGCGCTCGAGCAGCGCGGCTTCCACCGCATCGATCATCGTTGACGGGCCGCAGATGAAGGCGGCATCGATGTCGTCCGGCGGGATCAGCGCATCGAGGAACGCATGCGTCTTGGCGCCATCGAGCCGGCCGTTGAACAGCGCAATCTCCTGCGCCTGGCGCGACAGCACGTGGTACAGCGCGAACCGATCGAGGTAGCGGTCTTTCAGGTCTTCCAGTGCCTCGCCAAAGATGATGCTGTCGACGCTGCGATTGCCGTAGACCAGCGTGAAGCGGCTTTGCGGCTCGGCAGCCAGCGTGGTCTTGATGAGCGAGAGGATCGGGGTGATGCCGCTGCCCGCTGCAAAGGCGACGTAGTGCCGCGCGTTCTCGGGAGCCAGCGGCACATAGAAGCGTCCATCGGGCGGCAGCACGTCGAGGCTCTGCCCCACACGGATGCGGTCGTGCAGATGGTTGGAGAACACACCCGCATCGACGCGCTTGACGGCCACGCGCAGCTCGCCGTGCTGGTCATAGTCCTGCACCGCGCAGCAGATCGAATACGAGCGGCGCAGCTCGTCCTGCCCCGGCAACTGCCCCGGCGGCACACGCAGCGTCAGAAACTGCCCTTGCTTGAACCGATAGGCGTCACGCAGAGGCTCCGGCACATCGAAGCGCACGGAGATCGTGTCGGCAGTCTCGCTGCGCACCTCGGCAACGCGCAGCGGGTGGAATTGCGGAGTCATGGCGGTCGCTCGGCTCAGTACGGCTTGAAGTAATCGAACGGCTCGCGGCAGGCGCGGCAGCGGTATAGCGCCTTGCACGCGGTCGAGCCGAAAGCGGACACGAGCACCGTGTCCTGCGATCCGCATTGCGGGCAGGGCACGTGCTCGGCGTGGGCCGGCCGTACGAGGTGGATGGCGCGCGCATCGCCCGCACCCGCCCAATGCATGGGCGGGGCGATCCCGAATTCGCGCAGCTTGCGCCGCCCTTGCGCGGTCATCCAGTCGGTGGTCCACGCCGGTGACAGGACCGAACGCACGCGATACGGGCCCACGTCCGCTGCCTGGAGCGCATGGCCGACGTCATCGGCAATCTGGTCCATCGCGGGGCACCCGGAATACGTGGGCGTGATCGTTGCGACCAACGTCCCGCTTTCGTCGACCTGCACATCGCGCAGGATGCCGAGTTCGGCGATCGTGATCACCGGGATTTCCGGGTCCGTCACGGCTTCCAAGGCGGCCCGCGCGCGGCGCAGCCGTGCGTCCATGTCAGCAGAAGCGCTCGGTTGCGCTACCACGATGCCCCCGGGAACTGGCGAGCGAGCCCTTGCATCTCGGCCAGCAGGTAGCCCATGTGTTCGGAATGCACTCCCTGCTTGCCCGTGCTGACGTACGGGCCGGACTCCGGCCACGCGAGCCTGGCCTCGTCCACTGCATCGCGCACCGTCGCCTCCCATGTGTCGCGCAGGTCGGCGGGCCGTACCCCGATGCCAGCGTCCGCTACGGCGTCCTCCACCGCGTCGGTGGCAAAGAACTCGTTGGTGTACGGCATCAGCCAGTCGAGCGCGGCCTGCGCGCGCGCATGCGATGTCTCGGTGCCGTCGCCAAAGCGCACGAGCCAGTCGCGCGTGTGGGCGAGGTGGTAGCGCATCTCCTTGACCGACTTGGCGGCAATCGCGGCCAGCTCGCTGTCGGACGACGCCGTAAGCGCCTGCCACATCGGTACCATCAGCGCGGCATACAGGAAGTGGCGGACGATCGTAACGGCATAGTCGCGCGCGGCCGACGACGTTGCCACCATCGGTCCGGCATGCGGCAGCTCGAGCAGCGTGTAGTTGCGAAAGGCCTGCTCGGCGCGCCAGTAGGCGTAGTCGTCTTCCGTGCGAGGCTGGCCGGTCAGCGCGCCTTCGAGCTGCCCCGCGTGCGTGTACAGCAGCCGCGCTTGGCCAATCAGGTCGAGGCTGAGGTTGGACAAGGCGATGTCTTCTTCCAGCACAGGCCCGTGACCCGTCCACTCCGCATTGCGCTGGCCAAGGATGAGCGCGTTGTCAGCAAGGCGAAGGATGTATTGCAGATGCGCGTCAGAACTCATCGCGCCGCTCACATGTGGTTGACTTCATCGGGCAGCCGATAGAACGTCGGATGCCGGTAGATCTTGTCGGCCATCGGGTCGAACAGCATCGGCTTGTCGTCAGGCTCGCTCGCGGTGATGGCAGACGACGGCACGACCCAGATCGAGATGCCTTCCTGCCGGCGCGTATACACATCGCGCGCCATCTGCAGCGCCTGCTTGGCGTCCACGGCATGCAGGCTCCCGCAGTGCTTGTGCTCCAGGCCCTGCTTGCTGCGGATGAACACTTCCCACAGCGGCCATTCGTGTTGATGCATGGTGTACTCCTCAGGCGGCTTGCTGGTTGGCGGCCGCGCGCTCGGCCTGCTTGCGTGCATAGGCGAGCGCGGCCTCTCGCACCCATTCGCCCTCTTCGTGTGCACGCCGGCGCGTGGCGAGGCGCTCGCGGTTGCATGGGCCGTGGCCGTCGAGCACGCGCTTGAATTCGGACCAGTCGAGCGGCGAAAAATCATAGTGGCCGCGCGCTTCATTCCATTTGAGCCCTGGGTCGGGCAGCGTCACGCCGAGCACGCGCGCCTGCTCGACCGTGGCATCGACGAAGCGCTGGCGCAGGTCGTCGTTCGAGATGCGCTTGATGCCCCAGGCCATCGTCTGCGCGCTGTTGGGCGAGGCGGTATCCGGCGGGCCGAACATCATCAGCACCGGGAACCACCAGCGGTTGACGGCCTCCTGCACCATGTCGCGCTGCGCCTGTGTGCCGCGCATCATCGTCAGCAGCGATTCAAAGCCCTGGCGCTGATGGAACGACTCCTCCTTGCAGATGCGGATCATCGCGCGCGCATAGGGGCCGTACGAGCAGCGGCACAGCGGTACCTGGTTCATGATCGCCGCGCCATCAACCAGCCAGCCGATCACGCCCACATCTGCCCATGACAGCGTCGGGTAATTGAAGATCGACGAGTATTTCGCGCGGCCCTCGTGCAGTGCGTCGATCATCTCGTCGCGCGAGCTGCCGAGCGTTTCCGCAGCGGAATAGAGATACAGGCCATGGCCCGCTTCATCCTGCACCTTGGCCAGCAGGATGGCCTTGCGCTTGAGCGACGGCGCGCGGCTGATCCAGTTGCCCTCGGGCAGCATGCCCACCACTTCCGAATGCGCGTGCTGCGAGATCTGCCGCAGCAGCGTCTTGCGGTATGGCGCAGGCATCCAGTCCTGCGGCTCGATTTTCTGGTCGGCGCCGATGCGCGCATCGAAGCGCGCCTGCAGCGCAGCCTCGTCCTGCGGCACGTTGGCCAGTTCCTGTTCGGTCGGCAGCCCGCCGGGCTGGTCCAGGCTTTGGGTGTACATGCGATCCTCCGGGCCGCGCGCGTGCCGGGCACACACCGGAACGCGGATGTGCACGACGCATCATCCGATGCCGCGCTGGGGCTGGATCGATTATAAACCGTCCGACCGGTCGGTCAATAACAGGTTTCACCGCATGCCTTGATACAGACATGCGGTGAACCTGTTTGTGCGGACGAAGACTAGATCGACGCGGCGGAAGAGGCCTCGCCGTGCGCGGCATGCGGCCGCGTGCGCACGAACGCGCCGGCCAATGCAGACGCCAGCACCGCCGCAATGGCGCCCAGCAGAAACGCGAGGTGATAGCCGCCATTGAGCGCCGTCGCCGCATCCGCGCCGGCCGCGGCCAACCCATCCGTGCGCCCTGCCGCCAGGCTCGCCAGGATGGCCAGGCCCAGTGCACCGCCCATCATGAACGACGTGTTGACCACGCCCGACGCCAGGCCCGATTCGTCGGGCGCAACATCGCTCATGGCGGCCAGCAGCACAGGGTTGAACGCGACGCCCGCACCCAGCCCCAGCAGCAGCATGCCGGGCAGCACATCGAGCACAAAGCTGCCGCCGGCCGGCGCGCGTGCAAACAGCACGAGGCCGACCGCCGCCACCAGCAGGCCGAGCGACAGCGGCGCACGGATCCCAAAGCGCATCACCAGCTTGGCCGACAGCCCCAGCGAGAACACCGCCATGATGACGTTGGCCGGCAGGAACGCCAGCCCGACCTGCATCGCGCTGTAGCCCAGCACGCGCTGCATGTACAGCGCCGAGATGAAGAACCACGCGAACATTGCAGCCGCCCACAGCACGCCCACCACATTGGCCGTGGCCACGTTGCGCAGTGCAAACATGTGCAGCGGCATGAGCGGATGCGACACCCGCGATTCGATGACCAGGAACGCGGCCATCAATGCCACGGCAATGCCCAGCTGCGTCAGCGTTTGCGTGGAAGTCCAGCCCGCTTCGTTGCCGTGCACCACCGCGTACACCGCCAGCATCAGCGATGCGGTCACGGTAATGGCGCCCGCCACGTCCAGCCTGGTGCGGTCAGCCAGCGGCCGGCCGGCCGGCAGGAGCGCCACGCACGCCGCGTAGACGGCCACGCCGATCGGCAGGTTCACCAGGAAGATCCAGTGCCAGCTCAGTGCACTCGTCAGCAGCCCGCCCAGCAGGACGCCGATGCTGCCGCCGCCGGCGCATACAAAACCGTAGATCCCCATCGCCTTGGCGCGATCTGCCGGCGAGGTGAACAGGTTCATGATGAGCGACAGCGACACCGCCGACACCACGGCCCCGCCCAGCCCTTGCACCGCGCGTGCCGTGATGAGCAGACCTTGCGAATTCGCCAGCCCGCATGCAGCCGAGGCCAGCGTGAACAACGTGATGCCGAGCAGGAACATCTTGCGATGGCCGAACAGGTCGCCCAGCCGGCCACCGAGCAGCAGGAAGCCGCCGAAGGTCAGCATATAGGCGTTGACGACCCACACCAGCGACGTTTCGGTAAAACCCAGATCCGCCCGGATGGACGGCAGTGCCACATTGACGATGGTCGTATCCAGCACGATCATCAGCACGCCCAGGCAGAGCACGATGAGAGCAAGCCAGCGTTTGCGTTCGTCGATGCCGTGCGTCATGAATGCACTCCTCGTTGCGATCGGGATGTCTCAAACAAAGAACGGCCACCTCGCGGCGGCCGTCTGCGGCAAGTGCGCAACGTTACATCGGCTTGGGCGCAATCACCATCCACGTGACGCCGAAGCGGTCGATGGCCATGCCGAATGCGTTGGCGAAAAACGTCTCGGCCATCGGCATCGTGACCTGGCCGCCGTCGCTGAGCGCCCGGAACGTGCGCTCGGCGGCGGCCGTGTCGGGCACGCTCACCGAAAGGCCGAAGCCCTTGAAATCGGCCTTGCCCGAAGCCATGCCGTCCGACGCCATCACGACGGTGTCGCCAACGCGGAAGGCCGCGTGCATGACCTTGTCGGCAGGCGGTGCAACGCCGCCGCACTGGTCGGCCTTGGCCTCGGCTCCCGGGGGCGCGTCCTTGAAACGCATCAGCATGTCGACCTTGGCATCGAGCGTCTTCTTGTAGAACTCGAGCGCTTCTTCACAACGGCCTTCGAAGAACAGATACGGTTGAACTTGCATCACAACTCCTTGGGTTAGTAGGGACCGCAAACCCGCGCATCGCATCGCGCGGTCAGCGGTTACATCTCAGTGAAGAACGTCATCCGTCGCGTGCTGGCCGGACACGGGCATCGGTACCGAGGCATGCTCGTGCACGACCCACCAGCGGCCGTCGATCTTGCGAAAGCACACCGTGGCGCGCGTCTGCGCATCGTGCTGCGTGCCATCGCGATAGCGCGCGCGCAAACGGTTCGTGCTAAAGCAATAGGCCAGATCACCACCCACCTCAAGATGCAACTCGATGAACTGGAAATCGGCCTTGTCCACCAGCGCATCAAACCAGCCCTGCCAGTTGCGGCGGTATGCCTGCGCGCCCTTTACGAACAGCGGCGGCATCACGTCAAACACGACCACATCGGGTGCGTAATGCCGCATCACGGCATCGATGTCCTTGTCGCGCACGGCGGCCGCCCACTCGCCGATCAGTGCACGCAGTTGCGCTTCATCGTCTGCCTGGCTTGTGGCATCCGTCATGTAGGCCTCCTGAACTTCTGCCGCATTCCAGGCTTGGAAAGGTGCACAACAGCGTCTAGGGTTGATTTGTGAACACTGTCCACAAACGATAGCAGACATAATGGACGGTGTCCACATCGAATTTTCGGAGATTGACTGCATGTCCCAGGAGCCACCCCGACCGCCCGCACGCACGACGTACCGCCATGGCGACCTGCGCCGGGCGCTGCTGGACGCCGGCATCGAACTCGCGCGTGCCGGCGGCCCCGAGGCCATCGTGCTGCGCGAAGCCACGCGCCGCGCCGGCGTGGTGCCGAATGCGGCGTACCGGCACTTTGCCGGGCGGATGGACCTGCTTCAGGCGGTGCGGGCCGCGGCGCTGGCGGCTCTGGCCCGCGCGATGGAAGCCGAACTCGACACCATCGACCCGAACTGGCCGCAAGACGTGCAGGCGCGCGCGTCGCTGCGTGCCATCGGCGTGGGATACCTGCGATTTGCGCAAATGGAGACGGGCCTGTTCCGCACCGCATTTGCCGTGCCGGATGAAGTGGAAAACGACGTGGATCCGGACAAGGCGGGCAACAGCGGCCTGAACCCGTTCCAGTTGCTCGGCAGGGCCCTGGACCGCATGACGGCAGCCGGCGTGTTGCCCGCCGAGCGCCGCCCGGGTGCGGAGTACCTCGCGTGGTCTGCCGTGCACGGCCTGGCGCTGCTCATCATCGACGGGCCGCTGCGCGGACGCCCGCCGGAGCAGACCGGCGCCATCGCACTGCGCGTGGTCGAGATGGTGGAAAACGGCCTGTAGAGCCTGCGGCCCCGGCGAGCGATGGAATAGTGCTTGCGCCTGGCGTGTTTACCATCAAGCCAGGCGACTTTGGAGAACCACCATGCAGATGCGATTGGGCAAATGGATTGGCGCGGCTGCGCTGGTGTTGAGCGCGTGTGCGGCGTTCACGCCGGTGCAGACGGCGCAGAAGATGATCGGCCAGCCGGAAAGTGCCGTGCGCGAGACCTTCGGCACGCCCACCGAGACCTACGCGCTCGCCGATGGAACGCACCGCTGGATCTATTCGAAACAACCCATGGGCCACGAAGTCTATGCGGCCGACTTCGATGCCGGCGGCAGGCTCACGCGCTTTCGCCAGATGCTGACGGAGAAGGAAATCTTCGAAGCCCGCCCCGGCACGTGGACCAAGCGCGACGTGCTCGAGCGTTTCGGCACGCCGCGCGAGCCCACGCAGTATTACCCGCTCATGAGGCGCGAAGCGTGGTCATACCGGATGCTCACCAACGGCTATCAGCAGGCGCACTTCAGCGCCTACTTTGACGACAACGGCGTGCTCGATCGCACCATGATCATCGTCGACCCGCTTGGCGGCGACCATGATGCGCGCAGCAAATAGACGTCAGCCCAGCGCCGAAGCAATTGCCTGCGCGAGCTCGTTGGCCTCGAACTTGGCGACGTAGCCGTTGGCGCCAACGCGGCGCACGTGGTCTTCATTCGCCGAGCCCGACAGCGAGGAGTGGATCACCACCGGGATCGACTGGAACGCCGGCTCGGATTTGATCTTGCGCGTGAGCGTGAAACCGTCCATCTCGGGCATCTCGAGATCGGTCAGCACGAGGGCGATCTTGTCGCGTACGGTCTTGCCTTCGCGGGCGGCATCGCGCGCGATGTTCTGCAGCGTGTCCCACGCCTCCTGCCCGCTCTTGGTCATCACATACGGCGCGCCCATCGCCTCGAGGCCGTTGGCGATCAGCGAACGCGCAAGGCCCGAGTCATCGGCCACGAGCAGCTTCGCACCCGCCGGAAGCCTGATCGGACGCTCGTCGTTGTCGGGCGCGAGGTCGGTACGGCGGGTCGGGAACACGTCCACCAGGATCTGTTCGACGTCGATGACCTGCGCGAGGCGCGAGTTGTCGGCGCTGCCATCCAGTCGGGCAAGGCTGGTGATGTTGCTGCTGCCCACGCTCGCCTCGGCCGGAAAGATCTGGCTCCATTCCAGGCGCACGATCTCGTCCACCTCTTCCACGGCAAAGCCCTGCGTGGAGCGCGCGTATTCGGTAATCAAGAGGATGTTGGCGTTGCCGTTGCGGGTGCCGATCACGCTGGCGAGGTCAATGACCGGGATGATCTGGCCGCGCACGTTCACGGCGCCGAGGATGTGCGCGCCGGCGTCCGCCACGTGCGTCACGGGCGGCATGACCATGATCTCGCGCACCTTGAACACGTTGATACCGAACAACTCGCGCTGGTTCGAGCGCGCAGACTCGCCCAGGCGGAACAGCAACAGCTCGAAGCGGTTGTTGTTGGTCAGATTGGTCCGTTCATCGACTTCGTGCTGCGAATGCTGTGACATCGCGTCTCCCCCCGTTCAAGCACACATATGTGAGCGGTAAACGGCAGGGCGCCGCGCAACTTGAAGGGATTTGCGAATCCCGCCGCGCTGCCCTTCCAGCGTGGGGAGGCCGCCGCCTAGGCAACCTTCACGTGCGTGACCAGAAAGTCGAGGAATGCACGCACGCGCGCCGGCAAATGCGCGCCCTGGCCGACATAGACGGCGTGGATGTCCTCCGTCTCGCCGGGGTTGTAGTCCTCCAGCACGGGCACCAGCCGGCCGGCATCGAGATCGGCGCGCACCTGGAACTCCGCCAGCCGCGCAAGGCCCAGGCCCGCCACGGCCACCGCGCGCAGCGCCTCGCCGTCGCTGATCTGTGCATTGCCCTGCGGCATGATTTCGGTGCGGCGGCCGCGCTTGAGGAAGGGCCAGCCGTTGACCGCCCGCACGTAGCTGAACGCCAGGCAATTGTGGTGGGCGAGATCCGCCGGCGTGCGCGGCGTACCGGCACGCGCGAGGTACGCCGGCGAGGCCACCACGAGCAGGCGCGTCTGGCCCAGCTTGCGCGCCACCAGCCGGGAGTTCTTCAGCGGGCCGCTGCGCAACGCCACGTCGGTGCGGTCTTCCAGCAGGTCGACCACGCGGTCGGTCAGGGCAATGTCGAGCGACACCTGTGGATGGCACGCCAGGAAGGCCGGCACGATCGGCAGCAGCAAATGCGTGCCGACCGGCACATTCGCGTTGATCCGCAAACGCCCCGAAGGCTGCGCCCCGGCGGATGCTGCGCGCTCGGCCTCGTCGAGATCGGCCAGCACCGCCACGCTGCGCTCATAGAACGCGGCGCCCTCGGGCGTGAGCTGAAAGCGCCGCGTCGAGCGGTTCACGAGTCGCGCGCCCAGCCGGGCTTCCAGCCGCGCGACCAGCTTGCTCACCGCCGACGGCGTCATCCGGCACGCCCGCGCCGCCGCCGAGAAACCGCCCTGCTCCACCACCCGCACGAAGACTTCCATCTCGCCGAAGCGATTGACATCGAGCCGCGCCATTGTGATTTGAATTCATAGATGTTGTTCTTGCAGGCAGTCTATCGCACAGGCTGCCGCTTCGACATACTGGCCTCCGTTCCGCCACTGCGGCCCGTTTCCCGCGTGGCCCTCGGCGTTTGGAGATTACGGATCATGCCCGTCGCTTTACTTGCCCTGACAGCCGGTGCATTCGGCATCGGCGTCACCGAATTCGTCTTGATGGGGCTGCTGCTCGAAGTCGGCACAGACCTGCACGTGACCGTCGCCCAGGCGGGGCTGCTGATTTCCGGCTACGCGTTCGGCGTGGTGCTCGGCGCGCCGGTGTTGACCGCGCTGACGGCGCGCTGGCCACGCAAGGCCGTGCTGGTCGGGCTGATGGTCATTTTCACGATCGGCAACGCGGCGTGCGCGCTGGCGCCCGGCTACGCCCTGCTGATGGCCGCACGCGTGTTGACGGCCTTTGCGCACGGCACCTTCTTCGGCGTCGGGTCGGTGGTGGCCACGGGCCTCGTGCCGCCCAACCGCCGCGCCTCGGCCATCGCCATCATGTTCACGGGGCTGACGGTCGCCTCCATCCTCGGTGTGCCGCTCGGCACGTGGCTTGGCCAGGCGTACGGCTGGCGCGCTACGTTCTGGGCGATTGTGGTCATCGGCGTGGTCGCGCTGGGCGTCATCGCCCGCTTCGTGCCGCACGAAGCTGCGCCGGCCGACGCGGGAGACTGGCGTCAGGACATACGCGTGCTGATGCGCGGCCCCGTGCTGCTTGGCCTCCTCACAACCGTGCTCGGCTATGCGGGCGTGCTTGCGGTGTTCACGTACATCGCGCCGCTCATCACGGAAGTGACGGGCTACACAAGCGCGGCGGTCTCACCGGTGATGCTCGTGTTCGGCGGCGGGCTCATCGTCGGCAACCTCGTCGGCGGACGGCTCGCCGACCGCCACCTGCGCGGCACGCTCATCGGCACGCTGGTGGCGCTGGCCGTGACGCTTGCCCTGATGACGTTTGCCGTGCACGACAAGGTGTGGGTCGTGGTGTTCGTGGCACTGCTGGGCGCGGTGGCGTTCTCGACCGTGCCGCCGCTGCAGATGTGGGTGCTGGAGAAAGCGCACGGTGCGGGCCAGAGCATCGCGTCGAGCTTCAACATTGCCGCGTTCAACCTCGGCAATGCGCTAGGCGCGTGGGCGGGCGGCGTGGTCATCTCGCATGGCCCCGGGCTGACGGCGCTGCCGTGGGTGGCCGCCCTCGCTCCTGTGAGTGCGCTCGCGCTCATCCTCATCGGGCTGCGCCTGCATGGCTCTGGAGAAACGACCGCGCAGTGTCCGCAGGGCGCCTGATCCGACGTCTCCCCCTTCGTTTCAACCCATACGCAATATCACCATGACTGCACAGAACAAAGTCGCGCTCGTCGTGGGCGCACAGGGCGTGATCGGCCGCAACCTGATCGACCACCTTGCCACGCTCGGCGACTGGCACATCGTGGGCCTGTCGCGGCGCGGCGGCGAGTCGAACGGGCGCATCCGCCACATTGCCGTCGACCTGCTCGATGCCGCAGACACGCGTGCCAGGCTGCACACATTGAGCAACGTCACCCACATCTTCTACGCCGCCTACCAGGACCGGCCTACGTGGGCCGAACTCGTGCCGCCCAACCTGGCCATGCTGACCAACGTGGTCGACGCCATCGAAGACGCGTCGCCCAACCTTGCGCACGTGAGCCTGATGCAGGGCTACAAGGTCTACGGCGGACACCTCGGCCCGTTCAAGACGCCGGCCCGCGAAACCGACGCGCATTTCATGCCGCCCGAGTTCATGTTCGACCAGCAGACGTTCCTGCAAGCGCGCCAGCAGGGCAAGGCGTGGACGTGGTCGGCCATCCGCCCGGCGGTGGTGGGCGGCTTTGCGCTGGGCAACCCGATGAACCTGGCCGTGACCATTGCCGTGTATGCGTCGATCTCCAAAGAACTGGGCCTGCCGCTGCGCTTTCCCGGCAAACCCGGTGCGTACGATCACCTGCTGGAGATGACCGACGCAGGCCTGCTGGCCCGCGCCACCGTGTGGGCCGCCACCAACCCGCGCTGCGCCAACCAGGCCTTCAACATCAACAACGGCGACCTGTTCCGCTGGAGCGAGATGTGGCCCAAGATCGCGCACTACTTCGACCTGGAAGTCGCCCCGCCGCTGCCGCTGTCGCTAGACACCGTCATGGCCGACAAGGAACCGCTCTGGCAATGCATGATCGCCAGGCATGGTCTGGCCGACACGCCCTACAGCGATGTGTCTTCGTGGCGCTTTGCCGACTTCGTCTTCTCGTGGGACTACGACATGTTCGGCGACGGCACCAAGGCGCGCCGCTTCGGCTTTCACGAATATGTGGAGACCGAGGCGATGTTCATGCGCATCTTCGACGACCTGCGCCGGCGCAGGATCATTCCGGGCTAGTGCGTCCGGATGCCTGCGCTCGCGCGCTGCATGGATCGATCCGGCTAGGGAAATGTCCCGACTCGGGTCTGCCCGCACAAGGCCGATATAGTGAACACGGGGCGGTAGCTCATGGGTCGAGCGGCGGCGGTTTACCGGCGCAGGCAGGCAGGTTCAAATCCTGTACGCCCCACCATCTGAAGATTTATTGAGGAACAACAAAACTTGTGCCGTTAAGCATAAAGTGGCCATCTGGACAGGTTATGGTTGTTTACCCGTTGGGCTACATTATGTTTTATCGAAAAACGGTGTTAGCCTGAGCGGTTTTTCCCGCTCGAGCAGGAACAGCAGGCGCAAAAAAGCCGACCACTTGGTCGGCTTTTTCTTTGGTTCGAGATGGTCGGCCCGCCTCGTTGCGCACCCTTGCGCCCTGAACGAGGCTAATAACGTTGCGCACTTTCCCGATGACTTCCGGGGGAACCCTCTCTTTCACCTCTCGGAGATTGATTGCTTTGCCCTGACTGGCAATGTCGTGGCAGGCAACCTCGATTGCCTCCCGTGCATTCGCAACACTCTGCTCTCCGCGGCGCCGCATATATTGCCGCCAGCGCTCGGCCAGGATGCGGGCCTCCTTGTTCGCGCTCTGATAGAGCAGGCGCACGTCGACATCAAGGCATCGCGCTGCCTCAGCCACGCTCACGGGAACCAGCAACTTCCCCATGGCCGTCAGTTCTGCACGTATCTGCTCCCAGTCCAGTTCTCTTCGGGCTGCCCGCTCCCCTGGGCGTGGAAACAGGAAGGTCAACTGGTGAACTTCAGTTGTGGGCGACCAGTTTGCCAAGTCACCAGCCAACAACTGGGCAAGCGATAGTCCGGTCTGCGAAGCAATACGAAGATGGGCAGGCAAAGCAGGAATGCCGCCCTCTTTCAGCCAATGGTGCACCGTACCCTTGCTCAGTCCGATTCGCCGCGCAAACGCAGCGCTCTTGCCATGGTCCACTCGAGCAACCAGTTCGCGCAGACCTTCATGTAGAGATTGGCGATGCGGACTTCTCTGCCGTTGCGCTGTTCGTCATCGTGCGCCACTTCTGGCTGATGGGTGAGTATGCCGGCCGCATTGACATGTGGGGTACGCAAGCAATGCCAAAGGCCTGGTTGCAAAAACAAGTCGAACTCATGACGGCATGGGAGAAGCTGCAGACGTCGGATTGAAGACGCTAGCCTCGCGTTTACTGGGAGCGCTGTTGCGACCTTGCACGCTGGGCGTACGCTCGTCTTCATTCAAGGCGGCATCTTTCCGAAGGTGTCTGCCTCGAACTCCCACTCCTGCAACCAGGACTCAGCCGCCAATTCGCCTCGAAGGGCGCCAAGGATGAGACCGGTATCCGTTGTGCTTTCACCCGGCGGCAGCGACTGCTCAAGTTGTCGTGCGCGCATGATGACAATCTGCAAGCATCTGATTTCCCATAGCAGGCGCCGCACGACCGGGTCGTGACCGTACTGCTGCTGAATCTCGTGCAGGCGCTTTCGCGTGAGCGACGGGAAGCGGCGGCGTAGTGGGAATGACATTGTGGAATCCCCCGAAGCCGCAACATTACCGCCGGCCACGCGACAAGCGCTTCAACGCCTGTTCTTCTTCCGTCGACCAACTCAATGGTCGCTCCCACAAACATGGCTCGGCAAACAACGCCGCATCCAGTTCGTTCAATCTCGCCAAGAACGGCTTATCGATACCCCACATGCGGGCCAACGTAAGAACGCCGTATGCCTGCCGCGCGATGTCCTGCAGCCTATGGATTTCCCATAGCAATTCGCGCACTTCTGGCGTGGGGTTGCTCTGCCATATGGCACGGAGCGCTGCCGAAGAGAGCTTCTTGCGGTGAGTTGCAGGGGCGGAAAAGTCACGTGCTACCATAGCGCGAAATACTGTATATTTGTACAGTATCCGCAGCCGAAAACATCTCGTCAACGAGAGATGCTTTGATGTGAAGGATGCGCCTCCAGCAAGCACAGGTGAGTGCTGATGACATCTCGCAAAGCGACTCCAACTCTCTCTCAGACCATGATGCAAACGACACAGGTGGTACGCCTGCCCTCGCGAGCTCCGCGCATCCGCCAGATGGCGACAACGGTCGTTCGTGCCGGTAGCAAGGAAGAGGCGCTACGGTTGGTGGGTTCGGGCAGTGTCGCAGCCGTCGAACTCGACTACGAATCGGGCTGGCAAGACGCAGTTGAGTTAGGCCGGCTCGGCCGAGCAGTTGGCGTTCGCGTAGAGTTCCGAGGCCACGAGAGCATCGCGGTCAAATCGCCTGCCGCGCTCGTTGCCGGTCTTGCGCGCGCGAAGCCATCGTTCCGGCAACGCAATCTCTACTGCCAGTTCGACCTAGACCTATTGCCCGCTGGCCAACTGGAACAGCTCGAGGTCAAGGCCACAAAGCTGGGCGACTACATTTTGGGTGGCCACCTGCTGCGTGAAATCGATGCTGTCTGGTCCGAGTAGCTCAGTGCGTTGACCGCCTTTCATCTCACCGGCAACACCCCTCTTACCGTTGGTTGCCGAGGCACATCCGCTTGTGGCAGTGTGGCGTTCATTACACACACAGCCCAATCCGATGTACTTCCTCTTCGACACTGACCTGGCCGGCAACTTTAAGCGGCTGAACATCAGTTTCTGGACGGGAGTTCTCTGTCTGGCGCTGGTGGCTGGGAAGGTGATGTTGTCCTCAGACAGCTCTGAGCAGATTGGTCCGTTTGGACTCGTGCTTCTCTTCGGAGGCGCGGCTCTCTGCTACTACCTCTTCCTGCTGGACCATATCGCTTTCCGTCTCAAGAAGAACGGGAGCCTATGGGTTTTCGGCTCACTCGTATGCGGCCCACTAGGTTTCCTGATTGGGTACATCAGAATCTGCATTGAGGTCCGCGCACATCGCGCGATTGGCCAAGCTTGAACATCAACTTCCAGTACGTGATTTCGACATGCTCATCATCTGGCACCGGCTTGGCATTCTGATTCTCTTGGTCCCAATTGTCGTTCTTGTGGCCATGCAGCTTGTCGTCGATGGGGCTCTTGGACAGGGCTTCTACTCATCGCATCTCTGGCCAAAGGTGATTGGTGGCCTGTTGACTGCTCTGGCGGTTGGCGTTTTTGGCTATTCCATGAATAAGAACGAGCCCGGGCCACGCAAGCATCGGCTGTTCTTCTTGCCTGTCGAATATTGGTCTGTTGTCGTAGCTGTGCTCACACTCGTACTGACCGTGCGCGCATTGATTACGCGATGACGTCGACCGGAGTGCTTCGTTCAATCAGGATTACACAGGACCCGTATGTTTTGCCCGACATGCAACACCCAAAATTCCGCAACCAGTGTGAGCTGCATCCAATGCGGAACAACCTTAATTTACGAGGCCAAAGGGCACTCTGCCTCCTACATCAAAGGGGCCAGGCTGATTGACTCCAAAATCTACAGCATTGTGGGCATCCTGGTCTGTTTTGGCTTCGCATTCATCTTGCTCAATACGTTCCTGTCTGAATGGTCTGTAGACGAACGTCTCGTATATTTGGCGAGCATAGTCGTGGGGGGCATTGCGGGCCGAGTAATTGCATGGAGAAAGTGGCGCTCATTTCTGCAAGCGTCGAAATCATCTCCTTGACTCGTCACCACGGCGCGCGCTGCACTGGCGTCCCTGGCCTCAACTGTGCACGGCTGAGTTCGACTTTTCGCGGATGGTACCTTTCAGCGCTACGCGATGTTGTCGCCCTGCTGGTTGAGCATATTGGGGCTGGCAAAATCGGTACATCCAGACGGGAGTGTGTATGCCGCACGTCCCAACTGAGCGTAGAGACAATGAGCCATAGGTTGCTATGACAACACGTGCCACGATTCGAAGAGCAGGCAAAGGCGATGCTGCGGCATTGTGTGCAGCAGAGCAAGCCACCGCCCTGACCCCTGGCCTGCTTGTGTCACAGCCCCACGAACTGCAGGTTGACGCATTCGAGCAAAAAATCGAATTCCTAAAGCAAGAAGGGGTGTACCTTGTTGCCGAGAGCGAGGGAGTTCTCATTGGACACGCACTGCTGGAGCCGATGGCGCTCATTGCGCAGGCTCACGTCTTTAGTCTCACCATAGTCGTCCATCCCGGTTATCTGCAGCATGGGGTTGGCACTGCTCTCATGGTCGAGTTGATGAGATGGGCGGAAAACAATCCCCGCGTCGAAAAAATTGAGCTCCGCGTACGTGCTACGAACGCTCGCGCCCTTGCGCTGTACAGGCGCTTTGGGTTCGTTGAAGAGGGGCGATTCGAGAGGCGTATACGACTGCCTGATGGGTCATATATAGATGATGTCTTGATGGCTCGCTTTACTCGCTAGAGAGCACCAACGTCCGTCTTCGGCGAGAAGGAGCCGCTCCTCCACTAGGATGGAGTAACGCAGTCGGTTGCCAAGCAGGGGACAGAATGAGAATCGATGTGTCGCCACAAGCCGGACATCCAGACGTCACTCTTCGCGCTCTCGTAGAATCCGATATTGACCAGTGGTATGACTATCTACGATTGCCTGAGGTCTTCCAGCACACCAGTTGGAACTTGAGGACACGGGACGACCTTCTCCCCCTATTTGAAGAATTCAGTTCCGACTCTCCCGACTCTGCGCGACGGCTAGCGATTGTAGAAAGCAGAACGCTGCGCTTGGTTGGGACAATCGGCTTCCACACGGTTTCTTCTAGGAATCGTACGGCGGAAATCGCCTACGACCTGTCGCCGGAATACTGGGGAAGGGGTATCGCAACAACTCTTTGTTCTGCGGTGACGGCGTGGTCCTTTTCAACATACGGTTTCGTGCGTGTACAGGCCTCGGTCCTACAAACGAACAACAGGTCCGCGACGGTACTTCAGCGATGCGGCTTCCAATACGAAGGCTTGCTCCGCTCGTTCCGCATGGTTCGTGGAACTCCGTCCGACTTCGCCATCTATTCCAAACTGGCGACCGAATAGTTGTCGATGGGCGGCCGCCGCCGCGCGTGCTGTACGTTGACCGCTGTCGGCGGAAGCAGTCGGCAGTTCAACTAGATATATGCCGCGATTTATGTAGTTAGACAGATGGGGAGACCTCTTGCAATCGCTCATCAGCGCTAGTGCCTCCGCAATAGCTCAGCCTTTCCTGATGGTAGACCTACCAGGCCTTGGTCGTCTTTATGAACCCACGGGGGACAAGCATGTTCCTCATGTGCTAGTGCTCCATGGTTCAGAAGGGGCGTGGTCCGGCTTCGCCCACTTACAAGCAGCGAGCTTTGCGGCAAGGGGTATTGCGGCGTTGCCACTGGGATACAGCGTAGGCGGCAACCTCTGGAATGCGGGCGCCATCGAAAATGTGCCCATCGACAAAACCGCCGCAGCAGTGGACGCCTTGCGACGCCTACCCAGGTCGACCGGTAAGGTCGGAGTCTATGGCGTTTCTCGTGGAGCCGAACACGCCTTGCTACTGGCGGTACTCATGACTGTAGATGACTCGATGCATGAGCCCGACGCTGTTGCAGTACACGCCCCGCCCGATGTGGTTTGTGGAGCGTTCGACGCTAAAGAGTGGAGAGACCCAGGCGACCCCGGCTGGCGAGCATGGGACCCTTCGCGGCGCGCCTGGACTTGGAGGGGCGCATCGGACACCTTGCTTCCATCCCAGCCTATTGAGATTCAACGATACGCAGGCCCCCTACTAATAAGCGCTGGTGAAAACGACGCGACGTGGTCATCCGCCATGGCGAAACGTCTTGCGAACCGCTACGCCACCGACGGACGCGCTGCCGAACAACTGATATTCCCCGGAGAGGGTCACGTGTTGTCCGCTGAGGCGACAATGGTCCGGGATGCCCGCATATCGACGTTCTTTGCCCAGCATTTGGCGCAGCAGCGAACCCCCGCTTGAGCCCGCAAGGTGCTTGGTAATTGCCAGACCGCTACCATTCCCACGCGATACAAAGCAGATGAGCTACGACCTATTCTTCGCCTTCCCGCAGCAGCCATCCATAACATCGTTTGGATAGCAGATGGCCACGTTCTACATTGCCTGTACTTGTGAGACGGAACAATGCCAGTGCAGTTGACACACGGTCTGAGGGAAAACCTGATGTGGCTTGCATCGAATTGGGAAGCAAGCACATTGATAGCAGCCCCGAAGCGCGCATCCTCCTGAGCCAGGTCGGCGCGGCCGCTTTCCGCGCTGCTCGAAAACGCATAGACGGCCACCCGACTCCGCTCCTTTCTCCGGGCCTTTCACGTCGCGAGCGTGAAATCCTCCAGTGGATTGCCGCGGGTCGGCGTCAAGCCGAAATTGCGGCTGCTTTGGGGCTGTCCGAACGAACCGTAGAGAACCATCTGCGAAAGGCGCGCCACCGTTTGGGCGTCGCCACCACCGCTCAAGCCGTGAGCTTTGCGTTGGCGAATGCCGCGATCGGCCCTGCTGACCCTCCGGCGTAGGGCGCCAGCCGGCGAGCCGCAGTGGTGTTGCGGGGCGGCGCCGGACGCAGGCGGAACGCGGGGGCCCGCCCCTCGCTGACCCGCCGCTCGTGGTGCCCCTATCCCAGCAGGACGGCAGCAAGCGAACTGCCGTTCGCAGAATAGGCACCGCACCGCTCACCGAACGTGCTGCGCTATCCCCCTCAGCTCCGCTAGCGCGGGACGCAGCAGTGCCAGATGAACGCCGTCCTGCGCATACACGGACCTCGCGATTCTCGAATGCAGCTTCGTCTCCGGCTTACCGCATCCGACCCAGTATCGGTAATAACCGCTCCGGATGGCTTCAGCGTCGGCGCCCGTGACGATATGCGCGCCGCTCTTGTAATGCTGTTCGATCTGCCTGCACAGCGCCTCGAGGGCTTTGTCAGAGGACGTGGCCATTGTTCGCTCCTGTCTCCAGCAGCGGCCTGGCGTCACCGGAAGGGACGCCGCGCCCACGGTCCGCGCCCAAGGGAACAGCGCGCCTCCGCGGTCCCTTTCCGCCAAGGCCTCCCGCAGGCGTCGAACGGTTACTCCTCGGTCATTTCCGCGTGCACCTTGCGGATCATCAGGCGCGCGCGCTGCCGCACCGTCGCCAGCGCCTCCTCGTCGGTTTTCGCGCGACAGATGTACGACTCGCCCAGGGGCCTGCCCGGCGCAAACTTCCCTTCCGGAATGGCACTCCAGGAGACACGGAAATAAGGCGATTCCAACAGTTCGGAATCGCAGGTGACGAGATAGCCGTCTAGCTGGGATGTGGTTTCCATAGTCATTGCGAGACCATCGCGACGATTCGGGGAGCAACCTCCATACCGCCCGAACCCGGCCCACTCCGGCGCCGCTGACGCCCCGTTCCAGGAAAGAAGGCGTGGGACCTCAATCGCGGGCGGGGGCGTGCGGGCAGGCCGGGAAGTGGGCGCATCGTTCACTTCGACGGGTCGCTCCAATGCACCCAGCATCGCGGCCAGCGCCGGTCGAACGAACCACAGCTGGATCCCATCATTGGCAAAAATTGCACGCGCAAGGCAGCGGTGGAATTCGGAATGGGGTTTTCCACAATCCGACCAATAGCGGTAGTAGGCCATGCGAACCGACTCGGCATCGTCGCCGACCAGCTCGTCATCGGCTTGCCCATATTTGCCGTTGACGACGGCCCGCAGGATATCGGCTGGCGCAGCGTTCACGGGTTCACTGTTCGGGGTAGAAGACAGAATGGGCAGTATAGGAAATGGTTCGCCCGATCGATGTAGGCGTGAAGCGGCCAGCCGGTCTGATGTCGATCAAACCGTCTCGGGCCAGGCCGTCATGCCGCATCTGCAGGCGACTGCCGTGCGCATTGTGCGTTTGCACCATGAGCGGTATCGTGTCGCCCAATCCGGCGCGATGCCGACTCCCCCGCGCGCGCCTGCGCACCGTACCTGGCAATTCCCGTGACCGACCTCCCCACCCTTTCCTGGACCGACGCTGAAACCGGCGCCGTCCATACCACCCTGTGGCGCTCCGAAGCCGGCAACCCGCCGCCCAGGCGCGTCGTCATTGCCGATGACCGCACCACCGCCGATGCGGCCTACCGCCTGGCCTGCGAAGGCACGGCGCTGCTCTGGCGAGGCGACTTCCACAACGCGCGGCAGCTGCTGCAGGCGATGGCGCGCCGCACCGAACGCAAGCCGCGCAAGCAGGCCACCTCGCCCATCGACGCTTTCAACCTGCACCGGCAAGCGCAGTCGCAACGAGCGCGCACGCTGGGCATGCTGCTGATCCCGCTGGAGGCGGACTACGCGGTCCCGCTGCGGCGTGCCCCCGACGTGCGCGAGGCCTGCACCGAGGCCTACGGCACGAGCAACGGGGCTTCAGTCGTCTCGCTGCGCGAGCTGCTGGGGCTGATCGGCGCGCATGAATGGCGCAAGAAGGGTGTCGAGATTCCCGCGCTGGGCGGTGAACGCATTCACCCGCATTACGGCGTGTTCTCGCCGGTGCGCGGCGAATACATCGACCTGGTAGCGCGGGCGCCGCTTCCGTCAAGGGCACTTGCATTCGACATTGGCACAGGCACGGGTGTGCTGGCAGCGGTGCTGGCCAAGCGCGGCGTGAAGCGCGTGGTCGGTACCGATCAGGACGCGCGAGCCCTGGCCTGCGCGCGCGAGAATGTGGCGCGCCTCGGCCTGCAGGGCCAGGTAGAGGTGGTGGAAGCGGACCTTTTTCCCGAAGGCCGGGCGCCGCTCATCGTCTGCAACCCGCCGTGGCTGCCGGCGCGGCCGAGCTCTCCCGTCGAGCGCGCCGTATATGACCCGGACAACCGCATGCTGCGCGGTTTCCTGGAAGGGCTCACCGCGCATCTGGAGCCCGATGGCGAAGGCTGGCTGATCCTCTCGGACTTTGCCGAACACCTCGGCCTGCGCACGCGCGATGCCCTGTTCGCGATGATCGACGCGGCCGGCCTGCAGGTCATCGGCCGCGACGACATCAAACCCAGGCACCCCAAGGCTTCCGACCCGGCAGACCCGCTTCATCAGGCGCGCGTTGCCGAGGTCACGTCGTTGTGGCGGCTGAAAGCGCGCTAGGCCTTCAGCGCGGCGTTGCCAGGTAGTCGAGCACGCCCTGGCCGGCTGCGGCACCCGTCGCAAAGCACGCTGTCAGCAGATAGCCGCCCGTCGGCGCTTCCCAGTCGAGCATCTCGCCTGCGCAGAACACGCCGGGCAGACGCTCGATCATCAGACTGGCGTTCAGCGCCTCGAAGGCCACGCCTCCGGCGCTGCTGATCGCCTCGTCGATGGGCCGGGCGCGGGTGAGCCGCAGCGGCAGCGCCTTGATGGCGTTTGCCAATTGGGCAAGGTCGGCAAAGGCCTCTTTCGACAGGCACTCGCGCAGCAGGCCGAGCTTCACGCCGGTGATGTTCAGCTTGCTCTGCAGATGGCTCGACATCGAGCGGGAGCCGCGCGGGTGCTTCACCGCATCCAGGACGCGCTGCGCGCTCCACCCGGGCGCGAGGTCCAGCCAGATCGTCGCTTCGCCATGCGCTGACAACACCTCGCGGATCGGTGCCGACAGTGCATAGACGAGGCTGCCTTCAATGCCCGTCTGCGTGACAACGAACTCGCCCTGGCGAAACTGCATCGCGCCGTCATCACCGGACGGCAGCCCGATCGCCACGGACTTGACCGGCTGGCCCGCAAAGCGCTCCTGAAAGAACGGGCTCCAATCGGCGTCGAACCCGCAATTGGCCGGCTGCAGCGGCACCACGTGCACGCCGCGCGCCTGCAGCAACGGCACCCATGCACCGTCTGAACCGAGGCGCGGCCAGCTTCCGCCGCCCGTGGCCAGCACCACGGCGTCGGCCGGTACGAACCGTTCGCCGTCAGACGTATCGAAACGCAGCACGTGCGCGTGCTGCGAGGGCTCTGCCCAGCCCGTCCAGCGATGCCGCATGCGCAGCTTCACGCCGGCCTCGCGCAACCGATGCAGCCAGGCACGCAGCAACGGCGCGGCCTTCATCTCGGTCGGGAACACGCGGCCCGAGGTGCCCACGAACGTGTCGATGCCCAGTCCGTGGATCCATCCGCGCAACGCGTCGGGGCTCAGGCGCTGGATGAGCGGCGCGAGCACATCCCGCCGTGCGCGATACCGGCCGACAAACGCGTCGAGCGGTTCGGAGTGCGTGATGTTCATCCCGCCGATGCCCGCCAGCAGGAACTTGCGCCCAGCCGACGGCATGGCATCGAACACGTCGACGCGCACGCCTTGGCGAGACAGGACTTCTGCCGCCATCAGGCCGGCGGGGCCGGCGCCGATGATGGCGACTTGCGGAGCGTTTTGCGATTCGGGCATGCGAAGAAAGGTCCGGAGCACCGCGGGCAAGCGGGGGGGCGCCATTGTCCCATCCTGTCGCGATGGCCTGCAATCGACGTGCCCCATCGTCCGCGTGCGGGCCGGCTCCCGTGCGGTGAGCTGCTTTTCGGTAAACTCATGCCTTCACCCGCGCATTCCTTCAGGCACTGCGCCTGCGCCCATGGCGCCGCATGCCGCCAGGCTGTCCCACGATGTCCAACAAGACCCACGAAATCCGCCCCAACCAGTCCATCGAGCTGCTCAAGGAACTGCACATCCTCACGCGCGACGGCAAGATGAACCAGGACAGCCGGCGCAAGCTCAAGCAGGTCTACCACCTGTTCCAGTTCATCGAACCGCTGATGGCCGATGTGCAACAGGCCAAGGGCCACGTCTCGCTGGTCGATCACGGCGCCGGCAAGTCGTACCTCGGCTTCATCCTGTACGACCTGTTCTGCAAGGAACACCCCGGTGACGGCACCTCGCACATCTACGGCATCGAAACGCGCGAAGAGCTGGTCGCCAAATCGACCGAGCTGGCCGCGCGGCTCGGGTTCAAGGGAATGTCGTTCCTGAACCTGTCGGTGGCGGAGTCGATCACATCGGACCAGCTGCCCGCCACGGTGGACATCGTCACCGCGCTGCATGCCTGCAACACCGCCACGGACGATGCGATCCGCTTCGCACTCGAAAAGAAGGCCAAATACATCGTGCTCGTGCCCTGCTGCCAGGCCGAGGTGGCGGGCGTGCTGCGCAAGAACAAGAGCAAGTCGCTTGGCAACGCGCTTACCGAAATCTGGCGCCACCCGCTGCACACGCGCGAATTCGGCAGCCAGGTCACGAACGTGCTGCGCTGCCTGCAGCTCGAAGCGCACGGCTATCAGGTGAGCGTGACCGAGCTCGTCGGCTGGGAGCACTCGATGAAGAACGAACTGATCATCGCGCAGTACAAGAACCTGCCGCGCCGCCGCGCCACCGAGCGCCTGAACGAGGTGATCAGCACGCTGGGGCTGGAAGAGCTGCACGAGCGGTTCTTTACGCCTGCCTGACACAGGCCGCGTCCGTGCTGCCGCGCCCGCAAGGCGCCTGCTAACGGGCGCGATAGTGCTCGCTCATGTAGTCGACGAAGGCCCGCACCTTGGGCGCTACATGGCGGGTATGCGGATAGAGCGCGTAGTAGATGCGGCGGCCGAGCGTGCAGCCCGGCAGCACGTGCACGAGGTGCCCACGCGCCATCGCCGGCCGCACGGTATTCCATGTGAAGGCGGCAATGCCGACGCCCGAGAGCGCGGCGGCATAGGCGGCGGTAATCGCATCCGTCGTCAGCCGCCCTCCCACGGGAACGGACACGGTGGTGCCCTGCGCGGTTTCAATCGACCATTCGGCGGCCGTCCGCGAGCCCGAGGACGCGATCAGCTCGTGCTGGCCGAGGGCTTGCGGCGTCGTGGGCAGCCCGCGCCTGGCGAGATATACCGGCGATGCCACCAGCACGATGCTGGATTCGGCCAGCGGCTTCGCCATCAGGCTGCTGTCGCCCAGGGGCCGGCTGATCCGCAGAGCCACGTCAACGCCTTCCGCAACGAGGTCGACCATCTCGTCGCTGCAGGACAGATCGAGGCGGATATCGGGGTAACGCTGCTGGAAGGCCGGCAGCCAATCGTCGAGCTCGAGCGTGCCGATGGCCAGCGGTACGCTCACGCGCAGGGTGCCGGCAACGCGCTGATGCTCGTTTGCCATGGCCTGCGAGGCAGCGTCCACGCGCGCGAGGATGTCGACGCAGGCTTCGTGATAGCGCTGTCCGGCCGCGGTGAGCGAGAAGCGGCGCGTCGTGCGATTGAGCAGCTGTACGCCCAGTTCGGCTTCGAGCCGCTTGAGCTGGCGGGACACTGAGGAATGCGTGCTGTCCAGGCGCTCCGCCGCAGCGGAAAACCCTTCCGCCTCCACGATGGCGCAGAACACACGCATGGCAAGCAACTGGTCCATGGTCGAATGGGCTCGGCAGGCACCGTGTGCCTGGCCGCCCGTGTAGCCGAGGCGTCGGATGCTATCACGCGCGCCCGCGCCCTACGCCGCCTGAAGCGCCATCACCTCGCGCGTGCGCATGACCGTGCCGAATGTGTCGGCAATCTCCGCCAGCGCAGCACGATGCAGCTCATCGTGCGACACGCTGATCCGTTCGTCGACCACGATATCGCGCGTGGCGCAGGCATCGTCCACGACGATCACCTCGAACCCGGCCGGCACGGCATCGCGCGCGGCGCCGGCCACGCAGGCGTGCGTCATGAGGCCGCATATGACCAGATGCGTCATGCCGTCGCGCTTCAGTTCATCGGCCAGGCCGGTGCCGGCAAACACGCTGACCGCGCTCTTCTGCACGAGGCGGTGGCCGGGCCGCTGGCGGACGTCCGCATGCATGGCGGCATGCCGCGAGAAGATGGGCGCCTGAGCCGGCGCCACGTGCTGGACGTGCACGACCTGCCAGCCCTGCCGGTCGGCAACGTCGATCAACGCGTTCGCATGGGCCAGCGCCTGCACGCCGTCGGGAACGGGCAGCGCGCCGGTGAAGTACTCATCCTGGAAATCGATCACGAGCAGCGCCGTGCGCCGGGCGGGAAGCGATGCCGGCGCGCTTGCACCGAGGATGCTGCGCAGGGTTGGCTTGGACATATCGGCTCCTGAAGAAACGGTCAGGAGCACAGTCTGTCAGGGCGTGCGCCACACAGCCAGCGCTGCCCGGCGACAGGCTCTGTGCATTGCGTGCACAGATCGATGCATCGGCGTCTATGCCAGGCGCTCGCTTACCTGTTGCAAGCGCTTGTCTTCGTACATCGCCGCGTCGGCGTCGCGCAAGGCCTCTTCGAGGCGGCCGCCCTCGTGGCAGGTGGCCGCCCCCATCGAGAAGGCCAGCGCCGGGCCGGAGTAGAACTGGTTGTTGAGCTCAACCAGCGTGCGCAGGCTTTCCATCAGCGTCTCGCCGGCTTTCTCGTCGGCCCCGGGCATCAGCACCGCAAACTCGTCGCCGCCGATGCGGGCTGCATGCGCGGGCTTGTCGATGGCCTTGCCGAGCACCTCACCCGCGCGGCGCAGCAACGCGTCGCCCGCCGCATGGCCGAGCTGGTCGTTGACCGTCTTCAAGCCGTTGAGGTCGATCATGATGACCGTCACGGGGAACGGCCCCTTGCGCTCGAGCCGGTTGATCTCCTCCACATAGAACGACCGGTTCTTCAGCTTGGTGAGCACGTCGTGCTTGCCCAGGTATTCGAGATACGACTCGGCCTTCTTGCGCGCGGTGATGTCGGTCAGCGCCAGCAGCACCATGTCCCAGTCCTGCTCGCGGCCGGGGAACACCGAGAACTGCAGGTGGATATTGACCGGATTGCCGTCGAGCCCGTAGTTGACCACTTCGCGCTGCTGGAAGAGCTTGCCGTCCCACAGGTCGATCAGCTGCTCGCGGAAATGCGGGCGCATGTCGTCGCGAAACACCTCGGGCAGCCGGCCCAGCAGATCGTTGCGGCTGCGCGCCTTGAACATCTCGAGCGTGAAGCCGTTCACATCGAGCACCTGGATTTCCTGCATGCAGCGCTCGACGAATTCAGGATGCACATCGGTAAAGGTGCGGAAGTCGGTGATGCCCTGCATGCGGACCTCATCCAGCAGCGACTTGATGGCGCTGAAGTTCTCCACCCACAGCGACACCGGCGCGTGCTCGAACACGCCGCGCGCATACATCTGGCTGGCCGCGGCGCGGCGGCGGGCGTCTTCCAGCTCCGTGATGTCGTCCACCGCCACCAGCACGCGGTCCCACGGCTGCGCGTGATCGGGCAACAGCACGCCCTTGAGCAGGATGTCGAGCCGGCGGCCGCCCAGCGTGTAGTTGACGCTGCGGCTCTCGAACGCGCGCTCGCCGGCCCACAGCTGCACCAGCTCGCCGACGTGGGCTTCGAGCATGTCGTCGCGCAGCACGTCGGCCAGGCGCGCGGTCAGGGTGGCGGCATCGGGTGCGCCGTACATCGCCAGCGTGCGCCGGTTCACGCGCAGCACCTTGATGCATGCGGAGCAGGCCGCCACCCGCGCAGCATCCTCTTCAAGGAACCGCCGCAGATCCGTCACGCCCGCGGCGCGCCACTGGGCAAAGAGCTGGTGCAGGTCGCTGTAGTCCTCCAACCACAGCGAGGTCGGCGTGACGTCAAAAAAGTCGATCAGGTCGACCCCCACAGCCGCCGGGCTGCTGACACTTCCGGGCGCGGATTGCATGCGTTGCTTAACAGAAAACAGGACAACCCCGAAGCGTACCGGCTTTGCGCCATACCGCGCATGACGCCCCCCTCATCCGGAAGGATTACCCCGTGGGCGGCGCCCTTTCCATTGCTGCGGCGCAGCTAGGGCTCGGCATGCAGGAAAGTTCCCCACTGGTTCTTTGTCATCGGCCGCCGCATTCAATGTCTCTTTAACCGGTGTTGTAAAAATCACCATACCGATTTTTAAATCGCTTTCACAAAACAGCATGCCGGTACTTTTCTTTCAACGCGATTTGAAAAACCTACCCGACCCCCGCCATCACCGCAGCTGTCTTCACGCTGCGTGGTGCCAAAACTGCAATCCTGGCGCGGGTTTTGTGCGGGTGTGAATTAAAAAACTTCGTCTCGATTCGCACAACGTTTCATCCAGAATCCGTGCATCCCGTGCGCGGCCAGTGATGTGTACCGCGCAAGAAACGGGAAATTCCTTGTCCCGATTCGGCGACTCACCACCGGACCTGCTTTCGGACCCCGGGCCGCCGATTCGTTTCCATCTCAGGAGAAATGCAATGCGGGATTCGACCACCCGTCGTCGTACGCCGACGACACGCTCGTTCAAGCTGGCACTTGCCGCGCAAGCCGTGGCGGCGCTGATTCTGGCCGCGTGCGGCGGCGGCGCAGACGATGCGCTCACGCCGGCCGGCGGCAAGCTGGACGCCAACGGATCGCAGCAGCAGGGCAACACCAGCAACGGCAATGGCAACGCCCAGGCACCGGCGGTCGACGCATCGGTGCCACCGGTCGAGCTTCCCGACTACATCAAGCCCGTCAACTACAAGCTGTGGTTCCGCCCCAGCGCAGACCTGAACAGCTTCTCGGGCCGCGCCGACGTGGAGATCAAGGTCACGAAACAGACGGGCGCCGTCACGCTGGCCGTGCGCGACCTCAAGTTCGACGCCTCGCGGCTGACGCTCACGCCCACCTCCGGCAATGGCCCGTCGCGCGTGCTGGTGCCGATCCCGCAATCGCAGGGCGCGTTCTACGACCTGCGCGACCCCACCGGCGACATCAAGCCCGGCAACTACGTGCTGCACATGGAATGGACGGGCACGATCAACTTCACGAAGGCGGAAGGCATCTTCAAGCTCGGGCTGCAGGCCGCCACGGGCGAGAGCTCCGACGCCATCGTCACGCAGGGCGAATCGAACTTCGCGCGCGAGTGGTTCCCGAGCTGGGACGAGCCCGCCTTCCGCAACACCTTTGAGGTGACGGCCGAGATCCCGGGCGACTGGAAGGCCGTGGCCAACGGCAAGCAGACCGGCGCAATCAAGCTCCCGGACGGCTACCAGCAGGTCACCTTTGCGAAGACGCCGCCGATGCCCGCCTACCTGCTCTTCTTCGGCGGCGGCAAGTTCGACATCCTGGAAGACCAGTTCACGAGCCCGCTCGACGGCAGCAACATGCGCCTGCGCTGGTGGGTGCCGCCCGGCGAGGCGCACTCCGCGGTGGCCGGCATGCAGTTCACCAAGGAAGCGCTGAACCACTACTACAACTACTTCCAGATCCCGCTGCCGTTCGACAAGATGGACACCATCGCGGCCAACGACAGCTACAACAACAAGAACGCCGGCTTTGGCGGCATGGAGAACTGGGGGGCCATCTTCGAGTTTGCCGACCAGGTGCTCGTACCGCCCGAGGGCGCGCCCACGTCGGTCCACACGATGGGCAAGGCGCGCTCGTTCGTGGTGGTGTCGCACGAGCTGGCGCACCAATGGTTTGGCGACCTCGTCACGCTCGACTGGTGGGACGACATCTGGCTCAACGAATCCTTCGCCAACTGGTTCGAAAACGTCACCAAGATCACGCTGCACCCGGAGTTCCAGGGCAACACATGGGCGGACTACGCGGCGGTCAAGCAACGCGTCTACACGCTTGACCTGCAGCCGACGGCCGTGCCGGTCCAGCACAACCTCAGCGACGCAGGTTCGATGGACTTCCTGGACCGCTTTGCCTACAACAAGGGCGGCCATGTCCTGCAGATGATCGAGAACTACGTCGGCAAGGACGCCATGCGCCGCGGGCTGCAGAGCTACCTGAACAAGTACAAGTTCGGCAACGGCACGCCGCCGCGCCTGTGGGCAGAACTGGAGGCCGCCAGCGGCAAGCCGGTGGGCAAGGTCGGCGACAGCTTCGTGCGGCAGACCGGCGTACCGCTCGTCACCATTGACGCGCAGTGCAACCCGGCCACCGACAAGAACGTGCTGACCATCACGCAGAAGGCGTTCCCGAACAAGAACGTGTACTCCGGCTACCAGTGGAACATTCCGCTCACGCTGGCGTACGGCGACGGCTTCGCGCAGACGCAGACCGTGGTGCTGGATCAGCAGACCGCGCAGGTGACGCTGCCGACGTGCTCGGCCGTGCTGGCCAACCCGACGGGCCTCGACTACTACGTGACCAACTACAGCCCGACGCTGTGGAGCGCGCTGCTGGCGCAGGCCGGTTCCATCAGCAACAAGGCAACGACGACCAACATCGCGGGCGACGCCACGCAGTTGTACAACGCGCAGATCATCGACAAGGCGCTGTACGACCAGATTGTGGGCATCCAGAACATGCAGCCTGCCGTGGCCACGCTGGCGGCGCAGTCCGTCACGCCGACGGGGTCGCTGCGTCCGCAGGCGGTGCAGCTGAACCAGATGCAGTCGATGGATCGCCCGATCCACAAGTTCCGCTACGAAGGCGTCATGAAGCACCTGACCGACATCAAGCGGTAAGCACCAAGGCAAACGGGCCGCTTCACCCGAAGCGGCCCGTTGCAACATGGGCTTCGATGGACTGGCGGACGTTGTCCGCCTTTTTCCGTTTCAGCGCGGCGTCAGCCCGTGCGGTGCAGGAACGTTGCCTGCAGCACGTCCGTCATCCACACCGCGCTGTCACCGGTCTGGCCGTGCTCGAGCACCTTCACGGCGCTGTCGAACAGCAGGCCCGCCACCGTGTCGGACGCCACGATCTCGATCCGCACGCGCGGTACGAACTCGGTCAGGTCCTCCTTGATGGAATGCGCGCCCGCCTGGGACGCGACCGGCGGGTACGCATCCACCTCGCCCACCGTCATGCCCGGAAACCCAGGACAGGCGCGCAGTGCCTCATGCACGCGCTCGAGCAACTGCGGGCGCACTACGATGTGGATTTGCTTCATGCCTTGGCCTCCTCATCAAACCATTTGTACAGCGTGGGCAGCATCACCAGCGTGAGCAGCGTGCAGGTCAGCAGGCCGCCGATCACCACGATGGCCAGCGGCCGCTGCACTTCCGAACCCGGTCCCGTCGCGAACAGGAACGGGATCAAACCCAGCATGGCGACGGTCGCCGTCATCATCACGGGGCGGAAGCGCATGCGCGCGCCGAGACGGACGGACTCCGCCACCGACATCCCCTGCTCGCGCAGGCTGCGGATCGTGCTGACCAGCACCACGCCGTTGAGCACCGCGATGCCCCACAGCGCGACAAAGCCCACGGACGCCGGCACCGACAGATACTCGCCGGTGACGAACAACCCGATGATCCCGCCCACCGACGCGAACGGCAGCACTAGGATGATCAGCGTGGCGTAGCGCACGGAGTTGAAGAGCAGGAACAGCAGGAAGAAGATGGCTGCCACCGTGATCGGCACGATCACCTGCAGGTGGCCCATGGCGCGCTCCATGTTCTGGAACTGGCCGCCCCACTCGAGGTAATAGCCCTCGGGCAGCTTCACCTTCTGCGCCACGGCCGATTGCAGCTCGGCCACGAAGCCGCCGAGGTCACGATCACGCACGTTCACGCCCACCACCACGCGGCGCTTGCCAAGCTCGCGGCTGATCTGCGCGGGGCCGTCAGTCACCTCGATGCGCGCGATGCTCTCCATCGGCACCTGGGCGCCGTTCGGTGCCGCCACGATCAGGTTGCGGATGGCCTCCACGCTGCCGCGATATGCGTCCGGCAGGCGCACCACCGCGCTGAAGCGGCGTTCGCCCTCGAAGATTTCCGTGGCTTCCTTGCCGCCGATGGCGGTCTCGATCACGTTGTGCACGTCGGCGGCGTTCAGGCCGTGGCGTGCGATGGCCTGGCGGTCGATCGCGATCTGCAGATACTGCTGACCGGTGATCCGCTCCACGCGCATGTCCTGCGCACCCTGGATGCCCTGCGCCACCTTGGCAATCGCCTCGGCCTTCTCGCGCAGCGTGTTGAGGTCGTCACCGAACACCTTGATGGCGACGTCCGAACGCACGCCCGTGACCATCTCGTCCACGCGATCGGAAATCGGCTGCGCCATGACGATCTGCACGCCGGGCAGCACCTGCAGCGCCTTGCGCATCGCCTCGGCAATGTCGTCCTGGTTCCAGCCCTTCGGCCATTCATCGCGCGGCTTGAGCGAGACGATCGGGGTCGATTCGTTCTGGCCCTGCGGGTCGGCCGGAGACTCGCCACGGCCCACGCCAGACACCGCCGATTTCACACCCGGCACCTGCATCACCAGGCGCATGGCTTCCATCTCCATGCGGATCGACTCCTCCAGCGAGATGTTCGGCGCGCGGTTGATGCCGGGCACCACCGAACCTTCCTTCATCTCGGGGATGAACGCCGTGCCGAGGAACGGCATCAGCGCGCCGGTGGCAAAGAACACCGCCACGGCCACGACCACCGTCTTCCGGCCATTGTTCAGGCTCAGCTCGAGCAGGCGCAGGTACGGCTTCTTCAGCTTGCGGATGAGCCACGTATCGTGGGCGTCATGCTCGGCGTGCTGGTCGTGTGCATGGTCGCCGTGTTCGCCCTCTACGTGCGGGTGCGCCTTCGGCTTGAGCAGATACGATGACAGCACCGGCGTGAGCGTGAGCGACAGCACCAGCGAGATGAACAGCGCAATCGCAATCGTGAAGGCCAGCGGCGCGAACATCTTGCCCTCCATGCCTTGCAGCGTCATCAGCGGCAGGAACACCAGGATGATGATGCCCACACCGAAGATCACAGGCGTCGCCACCTCAGTCACCGCGTGCAGGATGATGCGTGCACGGCTCTCGTTCGGATCGCGCGGCTTGGCCAGGTGGGCGAACGCGTTTTCCACCACCACCACCGAGCCGTCGACCATCAGGCCGATCGCAATCGCCAGCCCGCCCAGCGACATCAAATTGGCCGAGATGCCGAGCTTGTTCATCGCCATGAAGGTCAGCAGCGGCGTAAGCACCAAGGTCCCCACCACGATGAGCGATGAGCGGATATCGCCCAGGAACAGCAGCAGCACGATCACCACCAGCACCACACCTTCGGCCAGCACCTTGATGACGGTATTGAGGGCCGAATCGACGAGGTCCGAGCGCTCGTAGTACGGCACGATCTTCAGGCCGTCTGGCAGCATGCCGTTGTCGTTGATCGCCTTCACGCGCTCCTGGATGCGCGCGACGACCTCCTTGGCGTTGCCGCCGCGCATCATCATCACCACGCCGCCCACGGATTCGGTCACGCCGTTCTTGACCACCGCGCCGGCGCGCACCGCCGTGCCGATCTTCACCTCGGCCACATCGCGGATGGTGAGCGGCGTGCCGTTGACCTCCTTAAGCACGATGGCGCCGATGTCGTTGGTATCGCGCACGAGGCCGACGCCGCGGATCAGGTACTGCTCAGCAAAGTGCGGCAGCACGCCGCCGCCCGAGTTGGCATTGTTGGCGGCCAGCGCCTCGAACACCTGCTTGACCGTCACGTTGTGATGGCGCAGGCGCTCAGGGTTGACCAGCACCTGGTACTGCTTCTCGTAGCCGCCCTGCGAGTTGATTTCAGCCACGCCCGGGATGGAGCGCAGCAGCGGGCGCACCACCCAGTCCTGCGCGATGCGACGCTGCGTGAGCTCCTCCACGGAGAGCTCCTTGTCGCCATCGTCCGGCTTGTCGAGCGTGTACTGATACACCTCGCCCAGGCCCGTGGATACGGGGCCGAGCACCGGCGTCACACCCGCCGGCATGCGCGACTGCACCTCGATCAAGCGCTCCATCACAAGCTGGCGCGCGAAGTACACGTCGGTCTCGTCGGTAAAGACCAGGGTGATGAGCGACAGGCCGGGCTTGTTCAGCGAGCGCATCTCGGTCAGCGCAGGCAGGCCGGTCATCGCCATTTCCACCGGAACGGTCACGAAGCGCTCGACCTCCTCCGGCGAGCGGCCAGGCGCCTCGGTGGCGATCTGCACCTGCACGTTGGTCACGTCGGGAAACGCGTCGAGCGAGAGCTTGCGCGCGGCATCGAGTCCGAAGAACAGCAGCACGGCGGCCACCACGGCAACCACCAGCCGCTGCTTGAGCGCGCCGCGAATCAATGCGTCGATCATGCGCCCTCCATCTCGGCGCGCTTGCGCTCGTTGTTCAGGTGGAAGCCGCCTTCCACGACGATCTGCTGGCCGGCCTGCAGACCCGAGATCACGGGCCGCACGCCATTCGATTCATCGCCCAGCTTGACCGGCGTCAGGCGGTAGTCCGTTTCGCTGGCGCGCACGAAGACGTAGTCGCGGTTGTCCTCGCGCACCACGGCGGAGGTCGGCACCACGAGCCTGTCTTCGGGGCGCGACTGGATCAGCAGCGTCGCCAGCATCGACGGCTTGAGCGTGCGTTCGGCGTTGTCCACCTCCGTGCGCACCGTCACCGTGCGTGTCTGCGGGTCGACGATGTCGGACACCCAGATCAGCTTGCCGACAATGCGCTCGCCGGCGCCGGTGTCGATCTCCACCGCCTGGCCCGCACGCACGGCGGCGGCGGCGCTTTCGGGCACCTCGCCCACCACCCAGACGCGCGAGAGGTCCGCCACGGTGAAGAGTTCGTCGGCCGGCTGCACGACCTGTCCGCGCGTGACCTTGCGCTCGACCACCGTACCGCTGATGCTCGCCACCACCGGCGAGATGGACGACATGCCGCCCGCGCGCATCCTGGCGAGCGTGGCCGGCGATACGCCCATCACGCGCAGCTGGTCCACCGCCGCGCGCACTTCGGCATCGGCCATGGCCAGCTCGCTCTGGCGCTTCTGCAGCTCGGCCGAGCCGATCACGTCGGCGGCCAGCAGCAGCTTGGCGCGCTCCAGTGCGCGCGCCTGCAGGTCGCGCTGTGCGGCGGCCTTCTGATACGCGAGTTGCGCGGCGCCGAGTTCGGTGCTGTGCAGTTGCGCGAGGATGTCGCCCGCCTTGACGTTCTGGCCAGGCGTGGCAATGAGCTCGGTCACGCGGCCAGTGACGGTCGCGCCGATGCGCGCCACGCGCTGCTCGTCGAACGCGATCTGGCCCGGCACGCGCAGGCGCTCCGAAATCGGCTGCTTGCCAGCCGGCGCCACCTTCAGGCGCTGCACGAGCGTGGGCGGCGCAACGACGAGGTTCGGGTCGGTGGCGGCCTGTGCGGCCTTCGCATCGCTGGCGGTGTCCTTGCCGCAGGCGCTCAGCGCCAGCACGGCGGCCACGGCCATACCGGCCATGCGCAGCGAGAAGGAACGGGAAGAACGTGGTTGCATGGTCGGTCGTGTCATGTGGATTCGGAATGCGTTGCGGCGGCTCATTGGGCCTCCGGGCGCAGGCGGTCGAGTTCGACCGCGGCAGTACGCAGGTCGGCGCGGGCGGCGATCAGGTCGTTGCGGGCCTGGCGGAACACGCGCTGCGCATCCAGGTAGTCGAGAATCCCGCGCTCGCCGTGGCGGTACGCGGCTTCGGCCACGCGCAGGGCAGATTCGGCCTGCTTGACCACGCCAGACTCGAGCGCGCTCACCTGCGACTCGGCGATCTCGTATTGGCGATAGGCCGATTCCACGGCCTGACGCGTCTTGAGTTCGCGGTCGCGCAGCCGCGCACGCGCGCGCTCGAGCACGGCGACCGCTTCGCCGACAGGCCCCTCGCGACGGTCGAACAGCGGAATCGACATCACGAGGCCCACGCGGCTGTCCTGCAGGTCGGGCGCGCGGTCAACGGACCCGCGCAGCGCGAGCGACGGCCAGCGCTGGCTGCGCTCGTGGGCGAGCTGCGCTTCGGCCTCGCGCACGGCGGCGCGGTCGGCCTCGAGATCGGGATGCGTGGCAAGAACCATGCTGACCAGGTCGGCCAGCGGCGGGAGGTGCGCCACCGGCGGTGTCTCGGCATCGGCCGCCACATCGAAGGTCTGCGGCAGGTCGGCGCCCACGGCGCGGCGCAGCTCCGCCAGCGCCTGCTGCACGCGCAGGGCGGCCGCCTGCTCGGTGCGCTGCGCGTTGAGCAGTTCGGCGTCGCCGCGGATGAGCTCATAGCGCGGTGCCTCGCCTGTCTCGACGCGCACGGCCACGCGGCGGCGGATCTGCTCGACCAGCGCCACGTCCTCACGCGCGTTGCGCTGCTCGGCCTCGCGGCGCACGACGTCGTAGAAGCGCAGCTTGAGCTCGGCCTCCACGTCGCGGGCATACGACTGGGCGGTGGCCTGGGAGCCCTCGTAGGCCGCGTCGGCCGCGCGCGTGCGGGCGGCGCGCTGCCACGGCAGATCGAGCTTCTGCGTGATCGACACGCTGTTCGTGCGGCCTTCTGCCGCACCAGGCATGCGCGCGCGCTGGCGGCCCGTCATGGCTTCGATCTCGGGATTGGGCCATGCGCGCGCGGTCGTCATGCCGGCCTGTGCGGCCTGCACCTGCGCCCGCGAGGCCGCGAGCGCCGGGTGGTGGGTGTGCGCAAGCTCGAGCAGTTGCGCCAGCGTGTAGCGCGGCTGCGGAAGCGCTTCGTCACGCGGGGTGCTGGAATCGGCCGTCGCGGCCTTGGCGGGCGCCGGTACGGCCGCAGCCGAGGGAGCGGAAAACGCCGGGGCCGACAAGGCGGCCAGCACGGCGGCAAGAAGCAAATGTTGCGATGCCCGCGCGCCCGCGCGCGATTGCGCGGGGCGAGGTCGGGCCGCGTCCTGATTGGACAACATCCGAAATCATCCTGAAAAAGAGGAACAGGCGAGCGCGAACGCCCAGCCGGTCAGACGAACGGCTGGCGCTGCACTACGAACTCAAGAGGGATGGCTCCGGCCAATGCCGGAGATCAGGCGTGCGCGGGCGGGCGCAGCATGGGCGCCGGCGCGGGGCCGGGCTGGAAAGGCGGGAGTGCGGCACGGACGCGCGCGACACGCAGGCCGGGCGTCAGCGCCATGGGCGGCGGCGGCAGCCAGAGTTCCGGCGCATCGCTCGGATGGTCGGGCGTGGCCGCATTCGTGTCAGGTAGGGCGGGCGCGTCATGCGCCTGCGCAACCCAGTGTTCGGTACTGAAGCACTGGCTGGGCTGCTTGACCACCTTGCCAAGCGCCGCCTGGATTGCGCGCTCGAAACCCTTGCTGGGCTGCGCGACGGCCGGTGTATCGGCAAGGGCATCGTCCACCACGGCCTCGATGGCCTCCAGCGCCTCGTCAGCGGCTTGGCCGTCGGGGAAGTGCGTGGCCGAGAAGACCGAGACGGTGAACAGCAGGCACCAGACAGTGAGCAGCCACCGTACGCCGCGCGTGCGCGAGAGCGTGCCACGCGCATTGGCGCGGCACAGCGTCGGCAAGGCGGATCGGAGTGCGGTCACAGACATGGGGCCCGATACTAGCAGGAAAATTGCTGCATCTGCACATGGCGGCGACCGGCCGCCATGTGCAGATGTCATTCGGAATCGACCTGCATTTTGCGGATCCGTTCCATCTCGGCCCAATGCGCCTTCACCCAGTCGTCCAGCTCCACCAGGGTGCGGTTCAGCGATTCGCCCAGGGGGCTGAGGCGGTATTCCACGTGCGGCGCAACCGCGTCGTAGACGGTGCGCAGGACGAGGCCGTTGGCTTCCAGCGCGCGCAGCGTCTGCGTCAGCATCTTCTGCGAGATGCCCCCGCCCACGCGGCGCAGCAGCGCGTTGTTGCGTACGGGACCGTTTTCGAGTGCGGGGAGGATGCGCAGCGCCCACTTGCCCGCGATCAATTCGAGCGCCTGTACCGATGGACAGGGCTCGACAGCCGCCGGGCCGGCTTCGGCAATGCCCACGTTCTGCGTCATGGTTACCTCCGGGTGCGTACTTGTTGGCAAGCGACCGTACGCCTAATCTGGCGCCACTGCAACGCGCCGGGCCGCGGCTGGCGCCGGCATCGACGGAGGTTCAATGTGATGCAAACCGCTTGGCTCTGGCTGTTGGCCGCGGGCGCCGTGGAGATCGCCATGGCCATTTCGCTCAAGTTCGCGCACGGGTGGACGCGCCCCATCCCGAGCGTGCTCGGCATCGTGACGGCGCTGGGTAGCGTCTTCCTGCTCACGCATGCCATGCGCGGCCTGCCCGCCGGCACGGCCTATGCCGTCTGGACGGGCATCGGCTCGGTGGGTGTGACCGTGCTTGGCATCGTCTTCTTTGGCGAAAGCATGCAGCCCGCGCGGCTGGCCTGCATTGCGCTGGTGATCGCAGGCACGGTCGGCCTGAATTTCTTCAACGGCGCATAGCGCTGCGCTGGGCAGCTTGACGCGAGTTTTATGTGTATCTACACTGATTACACTTTGCATTGAATCCATGTCCACCAGCAGCCGCTTCGCCGTCGCCGTGCATATCCTGACCCTGCTCGCCAGCGCGGACGGGCCGGTGCCGTCGTCGCTGATCGCGGGCAGCGTGGGGACCAACCCGGCGCTGATCCGGCGGCTGGTGGCGCAACTGGCCGATGCCGGTCTGGTTGTCTCGCAGATGGGCGCAGCGGGCGGCGCCACGCTGGCGCGGCCGGCCGACCGCATCACGCTGCTGGACGTCTTTCACGTGGTGGAGTCTCCGGTGCTCATTGCGCTGCCGCCCAACGCGCCCAATCCTGCGTGCGCCGTGGGCCGCGAGATCACCGGCGTGCTGGAACGCATGACCGAACGCGCGCAGGCCGCGCTGGAAGCCGAACTTGCCGCGCAGACCATCGCCGGCATCCTCGACGAGGTAAGCCACGCGCAACGCCGCCGCCGGGCCTGACCGCCGGCGTGTTTTTTTTGTCCTGATATGCAACCAATTTGATTACATATCACCTCTCAACCGCTTGAGCCATTCCATAAGGAGTTGACTATGAAAATTGCAATCATCGGCGCCACCGGGCGCGTAGGCACCCGCCTGATCGACGAGGCCCTGCGCCGCGGCCACCAGGTCACCGCCATTGCGCGCACGGCATCGAAGCTGCCGGCCCGCCCAGGCCTGACCGCCAAGGACGTCGACGTGGCAGACGCGGCCGGGCTTGCTGCGGCACTGGCCGGCAACGACGTGGCGTTCAGCACCGTGCGCTTTCTGCAGGCAAGCGCGGACCAGATCGTTGGTGGCGTCAAGAAGGCCGGCGTACCGCGCCTGCTGGTGGTGGGCGGCGCGGGCAGCCTCGAGGTGGCACCCGGCAAGGCGCTCGTCGATACGCCTGAGTTCCCGAAGGCGTACTTTGCCGAAGCCTCGGCCGGGCGCGACTTCCTCAACGCGCTGCGCAACGAAACCGAGCTGAACTGGACGTTCGTGTCGCCGTCGGCCCTGTTTGAGCCGGGCGAGCGCACGGGGCACTTCCGCATCGGCAAGGACACGCTGCTGGTCGACGCGAACGGCAAGAGTTGGGTGTCGATGGAGGACTTCGCGATCGCGTTCCTCGACGAAGCCGAGAAGCCCGCGCACGCGCGTCAGCGGTTCACTGTCGGCTACTGATCAGCGGCACGTGGACGGCACGGCCAGCGCCCTCTCGAACGGATCGCGCCGCAGGCTTGGGTCCTGCGCCTGCAGGCAGTAGGCGCTGCCGCCGACGTCCACACGGGCTTGCCAGCGGCCAGCGGCACCGCGCGATTCCTGCACGGGCCCGCTCGCGTACGGCGCGGATGCCGCATGCGGCCCGAACGCGTGACCAGCCCCTTGGGCGGCGCTGCGTGCGACATTGTTTTCCGCCGAAGACCGTGCGGGCCGGGCGGGCGCCGCAGCCATGCCGAGATCGAGCTGGCGCGCCTGAATGGTGGCTGCAGTCATGCGTTCTTCAGTCGCGGCTGGGCCGGCCGCTTCGGGTTGTGGAAGCGATGCGCGCCGTGATGCGGCAGTCGATGGGGCCGGCGGACTTTGCGGGCGCGGCGCGGGACGGGATACGGGAGCCGTTGCGCGCGGCGCCTGATCGTGAAGCAGGCGCCCGAGCAGCAGGGGCCGTTCTTCCCGCACGGCTGGCATCGGGCGCGCACGCCACTCGGCCAGCAGAACCAGATGGCCCAGCAGCACAAGCGCCAGAACCATCCACCGGGAGGCTCGCCAATCAGTGGCGCGGCGTATCGGCCATGCCAGGGGGAACATCGTCGGGCTCGATCGGTTCGGGCACGGCGTCCAGCGCCGGCAGGCGGATGACCACCGCGCAGCCCTTGCCGCCAATGCCGTCTTCAATGGCAACCGAACCGTTCCCGAGCTCGACGATGCGGCGCACGATGGCCAGCCCAAGGCCGCTGCCCTGCGACTGGCTACCGCGCGGACGATAGAAGCGCTCGAACACGCGCTCACGCTCGTCGGGGGGAATGCCGGGGCCGGAATCTTCGATGCGCAGTTCGATCATCGGTACGGCGTTGCCGCCCTTGCCCGCGCCGAGACGTGTCACGGCGACGCGCACTTCGCCGCCGTTGGGCGTTTCACGCACGGCGTTGTCGAGCACGTTCTCGACGAGCGTGGCGGCATCTTCGTGCGACACCGAGACCCACGCCTGGTTGGCCCCCTCGTACGACAGCGTGATGTTGCGCCGCTCCGCCCGCGAAGCCTGCTGGATCACGCCGCTGCGCGCGCAACCGGCCAGATCGGACAACGCGCCCTGCGCCAGTTGCGCCTCGACACGGCGCGCATCGAGCCGGGCGATGGCCAGCAGCTTGGACAGCGACTGCGTTGCGCGCGAGATGCCGCGGTCGAACTCGCGCAATGCGGTGGAGCGATCCTCTTCGCTGTCGGAGTGCGACACCACGTACGCCTGCGCCTGAATGGCGGCCAGCGGCGTGCGCAATTCGTGCGCGGCATCGGCGAAGAAGCGGCGGTCGGCTTCAATGCCGCGGCGCACGCGCGCGAACAGCGCGTTGAGTGCGTCGACCAGCGGTTTCAGCTCCGCATGCTCGACGCTCTGCACGGGTTCGAGGTCGGCCGAGTCGCGCGCTTCCACCTGCCGCGTCAGCGTGCGCAGCGGCTTGAGGCCCTGGTGAGCGGCCCAGCCCACCATCACCATCAGCGCAACGGCAAGGATGGCCAGCGCAATCGCCACCTCCTGGAACAGGTCGCGAATGGCGCGCTCGTAGGCCGAAAGCGGCTGCGCCACGGTGGCGGAGATCCGGCCGTCTACGCTGTCGACCGTATAGCTGCGCCACGGCTTGCCTTCGAGGTTGATCTCGACAACCGCATCGTGCGCCCTGCCGCACGGCATGGTCGGTGCGCCCGGGAATGCGGTGATGACATTGCCGCTGCGATCGCACAGCACGTAGCGGAACTCGCCGGGCAGGATGTTGGGCAGCGACAAGCCCAGCTTGATATCGGTGAGCCGTCGCAGGAATTCTTCGCGGCGCGGCACATCGTCCATGTTGAGCGCAGTGAGGTCGGCATACGCCTGCGCCGACATGCGCAGATCGCTCACCACCTGGCGGCTGTTGGTGCGCGAGATTTCGAGGTGGGCGATGATAAGCTGCACCAGCAGCATCAGCACCAGTGCTAGCAGGATCAGGACATACAGCCGGAACGACAGCGAGCGGACCCGCAGGATGGCCGGGACCGCAAACTTCACCGGTCGCCCCCGATCATGTAGCCGACACCGCGGATGGTCTGGATGGTTTCATTGCCGAGCTTGCGGCGCAGGTGGTGGATGACGACTTCGAGCGCGTTGGCGCTCACGCTGTCGCCCTCGCGGTAGAGCGCGTCCATCAGCGTTTCGCGCGGCACCCAGCGATGGGCCCGGCGCACCAGTTCGAGCAGAAGCTGGTACTCCCGCGGCGTCAGTTCGATGACCTGGCCGTCCTGCGTCACGCGCTTCTGGGAGGGCTCCACCACGAGGTTGCCGACGCTCCACTGGTTCGTGCTCTGCCCCGCATGGCGGCGCAGCACCGCGCGCAGGCGGGCGATGAGCTCATCCACGGGAAACGGCTTGACGAGAAAGTCGTCGGCGCCGGCGTCCAGGCCCTTGAGGCGCTCGTCCAGCGCATCGCGCGCGCTGGCGATGATGACCGGCACATCGCAATGCGCGGCACGCAGTTCCTCCAGGAAGACATGCCCCTCGCCGTCGGGCAGGCCCAGGTCGAGCACGATGGCCTCGAACGTGTTGGTGGTCATCCATTTCTGCGCATCGACCAGGCGGCGCACCCAGGTCGCGTTGTAGCCGGCCTGGCGCAGCGCGCGGGCCAGCGCCGTACCCAGTGGCAAATCGTCTTCGATGAGGAGGATGGCGTTCATGCGCGGAAATCCGGAATTCGGCGGTCAAGACGTAAACGAATAGCCGGCACCTGGGTGCAGGTGCCGGCAAACGCTGAAATCTACCGCAACGGACTGAGCTTTGCCTTAAATGTGCCCGGGCAATATGCACGTCGGCGCACAATTGCGCGCCTCGTTTGCGATGAACGGCGGGATCTCACGCCCGCTGGCGACGGCTGCGCATGCCGTCCAGCACCGCGTGCCATGCGGTGCGCAGCAAGGCCGTCAATACCAGCCAGGCGACCGAGCCTTGCAGGATCAGCATCCCGCGCAGGACGTGCCCCTTCGGCACGAGCACGTCGCTCAACAGCAGTCCCGCGCCGAGCGTCAGCGCCATGGCGAACATCCAGACGTACGTCCCGCCCAGGCCCTTGCGCTCCGCGAGCTTTGACCAGAATGGGTCGACGGCCGCGAGGCCGGCCAGGAACCATGCCCACCCCAGCGTTGCAGCCACCGCGGGCAGATCCTGCGCCAGCAACAGCTGCAGCGGCACGGCGGCAATGCCAACCGCCAGCAGGACGAGTCGCGCCCGGGTGGTCTGCCAGTCCTGCCCAAAACCACGCAGCAGCACCTCGCGCAGCCCCAGGAACAACGTATCGGACAACGCCAGCACCAGCAGGCCGTTGCCGAAGAATGGCTCGAAGGCGCTCACCAGGCTGAAGCCGTAGAACATGCCCGCCGGCACCAGCAGCGCCAGCACGCGGGCGCGTTCCTGGACAAGCAGCACCAGCACGTGCACGAAGGCGACACCCACAATGGCCGCAGTCACGACACCGGTGTACCAGTCGGACGGATGCAGCACGCACAGCGCCAGCGTCGGCGGCGCAATGCGAATGCCGTACCAGACTGCCGGATGCAGCGCCCGCAGCTGGCCGCGCGCGCGTCGCCGCTCCAGCGCGGGCGCGATCCACACGGGATAGGCCACGCGCAGCGTCACGGGTAGCACCAGAATGCAAACGGTCACCAGCCACACGAAGAATGTGCCAAGTTGCTGGTACCAATCCGGCGCATCCCAGCGGTGGCCGCCCGCCCAGAACATCAGCGCACCGAATGCACTGAGCGCCGCCAGCGCCGCCAGCCCCGAAAACGACGGCCATGGGCGGCGCGCCGCCTCGTCCCAGGCCTGCATCGAGGCGTGGTCGAGCCGATATTCGAGCGCCTGCGGCCACTTCGTCCTCAGTTGCTCGAGGAACTTGCGCACGTCCGACAGGAAGTACGGCATGAACAGGCGCAGCGTCGGAATCCTGGCGGGCCCGGGCTGCAACATGCGCCGCACGGTGGCGGAGTGCTTGGCGCGGTGCTGCACGCCCTGGTATTGCACGTCGCCGGCCGCACGGTCAATGGCGATTTGCCACAGCCGGCGCTCATGCGGGTCCAGCGGCATGGGGGCGCCGGTCCATTCGAACACGTTGTCGCACGCCATGCGGACGGTGCCGAGCGTTGCCCGATCGGCGCAGGCACGCAGCGCGGCGTGCTGGAACGCTTCGCGGGCCTCGAAATGGATCAGGTCCGGATGCTGGAGGCGCGCGCGCAGCAACGTTTCGATCGCTTCCACGCGCGCATCGGACACGTCGTCCGGGTCCTGTTGCGGCACCTCGGCCAGGAACGCCTGCCAGTGCTGCACGCCGACAACGCCCGGCGCCGGGCCAAGCTCGCGCTGCGGTGCCGGCCGAAACGTCAGCGGCGCGGGGCGTCCTGGCGCATCGTCGGGCAGTTGGGCCGCGGCTTCAGGATCAGCGTGCCGGGTCTCCAGGTGCACGACAACCGGCGGCGGCGCGCCATCGTCGCATTGCGCGAAGGCCGTGTCATAGGCCTCGCGCAACGCCTGGAAGCCGGCAGCATCGTCGTCGGGGCGCACCACCTTCAGGCGGGCCGCGTAGGCGCGCTTGATCTGGCGGGCATCGTGTGTGGGTTCAATGCCCAGCACCGCCCACGGTCCAAACAGTTCGGTCGACATGGGCGCCTTCAGTCGAACATTGCGCCGGACTCGACCTGGTCGAGCAGGCGCTTGATGCTGGTCCGCACCTCGCGAATGCGATCCGGATCCTGCGTATCGAGCGCACCCTGGAACACGCCGATGGCATGCCCGACCGCACCACGCTGGGCGCCGAGCAGCTGTTCGAACACGCGTTCCGCGCGGGACATCACGGCACGGTTCTCGGTCTGGTCGCGCGGGTGGATCTTGATGGCCGCCAGTGCTGCCAGGCGTGCCTGCACTTCGTCGGGTGTCATCACACCGGGGTTTTCTTCGATGACCAGCACGTGCTTTTCGCCCGTGTCGGCCACCGTACCCTCGCATTCGAGAATGCCGTTGACGTCGTACGTGAAGCGCACGTCGATGTGCACCGTTCCCGCCGGCTTGGGCGGCACCGGGATGCGCAGCTCGCCCAGGAAGATGTTGTCGACCACGCGCGCAGACTCGCCCTGGAAGATGCGCAGGTGGATCTCGGCCTGGTTGTCCGACACGGTGTGCAGACGCTCGACGCGGCTGACGGGCACCACGGTGTTGCGCTCGATGATCGGCAGGAAATGGCCCTCGGTCATGCGCTGCATCGACACGCGCTGCACGACGTCCACGCCCATCGAATACGGCGCCACATCGGTCATCACGACTTCATCGAGGGCCGCATCGCGCATCTTCAGGCCGGCCTGTACGGCTGCGCCAAGCGCCACCACCTCGTCAGGATTCAGGTCGACCACCGGAAAGCGGCCGAACATGCGGCTCACGAGCCGGCGCACCATCGGCATGCGCGTGGCGCCGCCGGCCAGCACGATGCGATCGAGCTCGGCCGGGCGGATGCGCGCGTCACGCAGGGCGCGCTCGATGGGCGAGCGCAAACGTTCGAGCAGCGGCTCGGCCAGCGAGACAAAGGCATCGGCGCTGACTTCCCAGCTGTAGGTTTCGCCCTCGTATTCGATGCGCAGCGTGGTGGAGACGGCGTCCGTCAGCGTGCGCTTGGTGCGCTCGGCGGCTGCACGCAGGCGCTCGGCCAGTGCCGGGGGCAAGCTGCCGATATCGGTGCCCACGCGCTCGCCCAGCGCGGTCTTCTGCAGGAAGGACTGCATGAGCAGCGTGGCGAAATCCTCGCCGCCGAGGAAGTTGTCGCCGGCCGAGGCACGCACCTCCATCACACCTTCAAACAATTCCAGGATCGACACGTCGAAGGTACCGCCGCCCAGGTCGAATACAAGGAATTTGCTCTCGTCCTGACTCTGCAGGCCGTAGGCCAGGGCCGCCGCCGTCGGCTCGTTGAGCAGGCGCTCGACCTTCAGCCCCGCCAGCTCTCCTGCCACGCGCGTGGCCTTGCGCTGCGCGTTGCTGAAGTACGCCGGCACGGTAATGACCGCTTCCGTCACGGGCTCGCCGAGCAGGGCCTCGGCATCTGCCTTGAGTGCGCGCAGCACGAACGACGACAACTCTTCGGGCCGGAAGGTTTGCCGGCCCAGCGTGATCTTGCGGTCGGTGCCCATGTACCGCTTGAAGAGCGCCGCCGTCAGCTGCGGATGGGTCTGCAGGCGTTCGCGCGCGGCTTCGCCCACGACAAGAGAGCCGTCGTCCAGAAAGCCCACGCACGACGGCGTCAGCGCGTGCCCGAGCGCGTTGGGGACAATGCTGGCGCCGCCGTCGCGCCATACGGCGACGAGGCTGTTGGTGGTTCCAAGGTCGATGCCGACAATCACGATGGTCAGGAAGAAGGAAGGATGGACATGGGCCGCTGGCATGCAGGAATGCCTGGGCAGCGGCAAGCCGAAGCTGCCGCGCAGCTTACCCAAAGCCGGCCTCGAGCGGCATGCCACGAAGTGGGGGGCGTCGTGCACGCACCACGCGCCGCCGACGGCGCCTGGCTATCATGGGGCCGTTCCGATTGCCTCTTCCTCTGCCGCGCGCATGCTCCGCCTGCCAACCACCGCCACCGCGCCGTTCTGCCCATCCGAAGTCCGCGGCACCGTTGCCATCCCGCCCGGCCTGCCGTTGTGGAGGAAGCTGCTGCGCTTTGCGGGGCCGGGGCTGCTGGTCTGCGTCGGCTACATGGACCCGGGCAACTGGGCCACCGATATCGAAGCGGGGTCCCGCTACGGTTATGCGCTGCTGTTCGTGGTCGTGCTTTCCAGCCTGGCGGCGATGGTGCTGCAGTGCCTGTCGGCGCGGCTGGGCATCGTCACCGGGATGGACCTCGCGCGTGCCTCGCGCAACCGCTACCGCCCCGGTGCGCTGCGGGTGCAATGGCTGCTGGCCGAACTGTCGATCATCGCGTGCGACCTCGCCGAGGTGCTCGGTTGTGCGCTGGCCTTCCACCTGCTGCTGGGCGTGCCGATCCTGGTGGGCGTTGCACTGACCGCGCTCGATACGCTGATCGTACTGGGCCTGAAGGGCAAGAACTTCCGCCAGCTCGAAGCCATCGTGCTAGGGCTGATCCTGACCATCGGGCTGTGCTACTTCGTCGAACTGGTCCTCATCAAGCCGTACTGGCCCTCCGTCGCGGCGGGCCTGATGCCGTCGTGGCAGGCCGTGAGCCAACGCGAGCCGCTGTACCTCGCCATCGGGATCCTTGGCGCGACGGTGATGCCGCACAACCTGTATCTGCATTCGTCGGTCGTGCAGACGCGCATGACGGCCGCCACGGACGCGGCCAAGCGCGAAGCGATCGAGCTCTCGCGGCTGGACACCATCGTCTCGTTGAGCCTCGCGCTGCTGGTGAATGGCGCCATCCTCGTGCTGGCCGCTGCGGCCTTCCATGCCAACGGCTACCGCGACGTGGCCGATATCCAGGACGCCTACCGCCTGCTGGAGCCCATGGTGGGAACGGCGCTGGCGGGCCTGCTGTTCGGCTTCGCGCTGCTGGCGGCCGGGCAAAGCTCCACCTTCACCGGGACGATCGCCGGACAGATCCTGATGGAAGGCTTCCTCGATCTGCGCATCCCGTGCTGGCAGCGACGCCTCATCACCCGTGCGCTGGCGTTGATTCCCGCATTCATCGGCGTGGCCATGCTGGGCGCGCACGCCATCGCCAAGCTGCTCGTCATCAGCCAGGTGGTGCTGGGCCTGCAGCTGCCGTTCGCCATGTTTCCGTTGATCCGGATGACGGACGACCGCACGCTGATGGGCGCATTCGTCAACACGCGCGTCACGTCCCTGCTGGCGTGGGCGCTGTTCGGGATCATCAGCGTGGCGAACGTGTGGCTGGTCTGGCAGGTGCTGGCCGGCTGAAACGGCGCACCAGGGGCCAAACCCGGGCCGCTGCCCCGTGCCGCTGGCACGTTCTGTGCGGCGCAGCATCCGTGTTATTGCACGGAGATGCCTATGGAGTGGCTTAACGCCCACACTTTTCTGCGCGTGCCGATCCGCGACTGGCTGGCGGCGGCACTGACGGCCATCGCCGCCTATGCGGTGCTGTCCAACTTCATCCGGTTCATCGGCAACCGGCTCGAGGCCCGGGCCCGGCGCACCGGCCACCGGTTCGACATTCTCAGCGCGGCGGTACTGCACGACACGCATCCGCTGTTCATCGCGCTGGCGGCCTTGCTGGCGGGTTCGTATTTCATCGACCTGCCGACGCGTATTGCCAACAAGGCGGACCACGTCTGGTTCGTCATCATCGGGTTCCAGATTGCGCTATGGCTGAACCGCGGCGTCACGCTCTGGACGCGCGAGAAGCTCTCCGCGCAGGGGCGCACGACCCATAACCCCGTGATCACGTCGATGATGGCGTGGGTGCTGCGCTTCGCGCTGTGGTCGATGCTCGTGCTGGGCATCCTCGCCAATGTGGGCGTGAACATCACGGCCTTTGTCGCCAGCCTGGGCGTGGGCGGCGTGGCGGTGGCGCTGGCGGTGCAGAGCATCCTGAGCGACCTGTTCGCGTCGCTTGCCATCGGGCTCGACAAGCCGTTCGAGATCGGCGACTTCATCGTGTTCGAATCGATCGCCGGGACGGTGCAGCACGTGGGGCTCAAGACCACGCGCATCCGCAGCCTGTCCGGCGAGGAGATCGTGACCTCGAACACGGCGCTGCTCAAGAGCACGATTCACAATTACAAACGCATGTCGGAACGGCGTGTGGTCTTTACGTTCGGCGTGACATACGACGCACGGGCCTCGCAGCTGCAGAAGATTCCGGAGATCGTGCGCCGTGCCGTTGAAACCGCGGGCAACACGCGCTTCGACCGCGCGCACTTCAAGGAATTTGGCGAGAACGCACTGAACTTCGAGGTGGTGTACTTCGTGACCGACCCCGATTTCAACCTGTACATGGATATCCAGCAGCGCATCAACCTGACGATCCTCGAGGGGCTCGAAAACCTCGGCACGGCCTTCGCCCTGCCCACCCGCACGATCCAGCTCGTGCGCCGCGACGGTGAACCGGTCAGCCCGGAAGACCTCGTGACCGGCAGGCCCGGCGCACCGCAGACGCAGCGCGTCAACGCGCGCGCTAGCGGGTGAGCGCGGCGGACTGCGCCCGGAATGCCGCGTCGAGGTCGCGCCACAGCGGCCGCGAGCGCGGCACCATGTCCTGCCGGAAATACCACCAGAAATAGCCGCCCACGTAGCGAGGGTGGTCGACTGCCAACCCGTAGTAATGCGCGATGAGCGCCGGCTTGCCCGCGGCGCGGCGGGTGCCCACCTCGCCAAAGCCGAGCGCGGCATGCGGAAACAGCTCGCCCAGGCGCTGGAACACCGCGCTCCACGGCGGCGTGGCGATCCTGCAATCGTCTTCATAGAAGCTGATGAAGACATAGTCCACGCCCTCGCGAAGCCGCGCTGGCAGGTTGCGCTCGACCCAGCCGAACATCGCGTGTGACGGTTGCTCCGCGCAGCCTTCGTTGTAGTACAGCGTCAGCGCGGTCCGACCGCCGCCTTGGCGGATGACGTCGTAAGCCGCCAGCGTCTTGTCGACCACGTCCCGCGGGTGGCCGGCCCACTCGCCGTTGACCTCGTTGCCGATTTCCCAGACGTCGACCTGGCTGCCAAGCGTACGCAGGTATGCGCTGGCGCGCTCGCGCAATTCGGGTGGCGTGTATTGCTTGAGCGTGGACGAATCCGCGAGCTCTCCCATCACGTAGGCCACACGCCGGATGGCAGCGACCGGAGCGGCATAGTGCGAGGCGCGCATGCCCTCGTCAAAGACGACGCGGGCGGTGGGCCGATGCGGCAGATGCGCAAGCGCATCGACCACCGCCGGCACGTCGTCCACCGCATCGATCGTCACGCCATACAGCGGCGCGGGGCCGACGGGCATTGCGTCCGCCGGCCCCGCGGCCTGTGCAGATGCGGCCGATACCAGCATCGCCATTGCCAGTATCGCCCGCACCGTCGGCATGGTCACTGCACCACGCTGGCGTCGGCCCAGGTAAAGCCCAGCGCCGTGATGCCGGTGATGATGGTCTGGAAGTCGGCAAAGCCGGGCGTGCCGACTTCGGGTTCCAGCCAGAACGGGTGAAAGAAGAACGACGCAAAGCCGTCGCGCACCGCCAGCGCGTAGTTGGCGTTGGTCAGGATGTCCTGCGCCGTGTACGACAGGCAGGACGATGGGTCGATATTGCAGATGTTGTATTCCACATTGCCCAGGTTCTCCGGAATGATGCGCTGGTTGTAGTAGTCCTTCTGGATGATGTAGGGGAAGAACTGGCCCACCGAGAAGTCATGCCCGGGCGTGGTCGCGTTCAGCGTTTGCGGATTGTCCGAGGTGTAGTACACCACGCGCTGATAGGTGTTCTTGAAGTACTTGGGCACCGCCTGGATCGACAGCGGCGACGATTGGTAGTGCGGCGCCTCCCAGGCAAACGGGTTGTAGCCGTTGAGCTGGAACTCCAGCAGGCCGGCAGACAGCCGATTGGCGGCCCACTGCGTCGAATCCTCATTCACCGGCCGGTTCTGCGTGGCAAGCCAGAACTCGAAGTCGTTGGCGCTCACGGCGTTAATGAGGTTCGGAATGTTGCTGTACTGGTGCGTATAGCCATGCATCAGGATCTTTCCGCCGCGTGCCTTGGCGTAGTTCAGCGCCTGTTTCAGCCCCGTTGCGTTGACCAGATGGATGGTCTGCGCCACGCCGCCGTTGTATACGCCGTTCGGGTCGGTATACAGCGGGATGGTCGCGATCGAGAACGGAATGCTCTTGCTCTGCATGTAGTCGGTCAGCGTCTTCATGGCGGCCACGGACGTCGTGGCATTCACGTCTTCCAGGCGCACAAGGGCGCGGTGCGACGTGGGCGCATTCGTGCCGAGGATGTCATGCAGCAAGTCGCAGATCACGAGGTAGCGATCGCGCGGGCCGATGAACGAGAACGGCATGTCGGCGAAGTACCAGAAGTTGCCCGAGCGCATGACGTACGGCGCGGTCTCATTCGTGGCCGTGTTGGTGATCGTCACCAGGCTGGAGGCCTTGGTGGCGTCGGCCACGGAAGTCACGCCGATGTCCGGGTCGGCCGTGACGGCGCCCGTCGTCGAGTTGAACGCGTAGTACTTCTGCATCGACAGGCTCTTGTAACTCACGTTATCGAAGAAGCCCGGGTTCGGAGCGCTGGCCGAAGGCGTGGCGTTCATGCCGCGCAGGTTCACGAAGTTGATGCCGTAGCGCGCGGTGAACGGATACGCCGGGTTCCAGGCCAGTTCCCACAAGTTGTATTTGAACCAGACGACGGTCTTCTGCGTGGTGGTCACGTCGGAGAGGAATGCCGCCGGTATGGGGTTGTTGTAGTAGCTCCCCATATAGAACGTGGCGGTGTACTGCTCGGTCATGCCTGCCGTGTAGTTCTGCACCGGCAGCATCGTGATGGTGGTGTTGAAGTGCGCGAGCAGGTTGTACAGCATGATCGCGTACGCCTTGCCAAGGTTGGTGTACGGATCATTGGCGGGCGCGTCGTACAGCACCAGCATCTTCGCCGGTGTGGTCTGTGCAGAGGCCGAACCTCCGACCGTCACGCAGACGGGGCCGAGCCCGATGGTGCAGCTGGCGCCCTGCGCTGGCCCCGTCAATGAAATGCCGAGCATGCCGCCGGCCAGCACCACTGCACAGAGAAACTTCCGAAAGACTGTCTTCATGATGCGCTCCGACTCATGGGCGATACACCGAGCCATCCGCTTGGCGGTAGAGCCCGAGGTTGAAGTTAGGGCCACGGTCGTGGCCGCGTTCGGTACCTGTCGTCTCGTTTTCCGGCATGCCGGGGCGGACTTCTGTCATGACCGCCGGGCGAGGCGGTGGAACAACCTGTCCGTTCTCGTCCATGACGCCGTAGCCATAGGCGCGCGGGCCGCCGGTCGCGGCCCTGTGTGTCGTCGCGGCCATCACGGCGGGCTGGGCGGGCTGCGCGGCCGTGGCCGTTCCTTTTGAAGGCGTGGGTGCGGGGGCTTTCCTGTCGTTGCTGTCGCCTCCGCCAACCGGGTCGTTCTGGGCAGCCTCAGGCGCGACAGCCAGCACACCGGCTTTCTCTGCGCCGGGTGGCGCGACGATCAGCCAGCCGGCCACCAATGCCGAGGCGAGCAACGCACCGCCCCCGATCTGTTTCGCATTCATCAAACCCTCCTAACCGTTCAGGCGGTGTTGCGTGGATGATCCTTGCGCGATCGCGCGCGCCACGTCCAGATCGATGATCTCGGCCTCGGCAACTGGCTTGCGAACGAGCTGGGGGCCGCGGGCAGCCTGTTGCGGCTGCCCGGCAAACGCGGCCTTCAGCGCATCGACGATGCGCAAGCAGGCCTGCCCGTCGCCGTAGGGGTTATGGGCCTGCGCCATGCGCTGGTATTCGGCGCTGTCATGCAGCAGGCGCTCGGTTTCATCGACGATGCGCTGCGTATCGGTACCCACAAGCCGCGCGGTGCCAGACGCAACGGCCTCGGGGCGCTCCGTCGTGTCGCGCGTGACGAGCACCGGCTTGCCGAGTGCCGGCGCTTCCTCCTGGATGCCGCCCGAATCAGTGATGATCAGGTGGGCGCGGTCCATCAGGTAGACGAAGGGCAGGTAGTCCTGCGGCGCGATCAGATAAACGTTGCCGTGGCCCGAAAGAATGGCGTTGACGGGCTCCTGGACGTTCGGGTTCAGATGCACCGGATACACGATCTGCACATCCGGATGCCTGGCAGCAAGCAGGCGCAGCGCCACGCAGAAATGCTCGAACGGCTCGCCGAAGTTCTCGCGCCGGTGGCCCGTCACCAGGATCATCCGCCGGCCCGCATCCAGGAACGGATAGCGCGCCAGCATCTCGGTCGAGAGCCCGGCGTCGGTGTCCAGCCGCCGCTTGACCGCCAGCAGCGCGTCGATGACGGTGTTGCCGGTGAGCGTCACCTGCGCAGGGTCGATGCCCTCGTCGAGCAGGTTCTGACGCGACTCGGCCGTCGGCGCGAAATGCCACGTGGTGACGGCGTCGGTCACGCGGCGGTTCAGCTCTTCCGGCCACGGCGACCAGATGTTTCCTGTGCGCAACCCTGCCTCGACATGACCGACGGGAATGCGCCGGTAGAACGCTGCAAGGCTCGCAGCGAGCGTGGTCGTGGTATCGCCATGGACCAGCACGGCGTCGGGGGCGTACGCATCCAGCACGCGGTCGATGCCGCCCAGCACGTTGGACGTGATGTCGGACAACGTCTGCCCAGGCCGCATCAGGTTCAGGTCGAACTCGGGCACGATGCCGAACAATTCCAGCACCTGATCGAGCATCTGCCGATGCTGCGCGCTCACGCACACCGCCGAGTCGAAGCCTGCCTCGGCGCGCAATGCCTGCACCAGCGGCGCCATCTTGATCGCCTCGGGCCGTGTGCCGAACACGGTCAGGATTCTTTCCTTCATGACTGCCCCCCAATGATCTGCTCCATGCGCGACAACGCGCGACGACGACCGCGTCGCTTCCGATCTGGCGCAGACTCTGCCAATGGAGCGAAGGTCGTGCCATCCATGCTGTTTTGTCCCCACCGTGGCGGTACGGCGCCATCCTGCAGGCGCCATTGCCCGTCCCTCTTCGTGATCCACTTGCGGCAACTGTCAGAAACGTTTCATTCGCGACACCTCTGTGGGGTCTGCTTGATGCGTGGCCCGCGGCCGTTCCTTGATGGAACGCACGTACGCAACGTCCACCAGCTCAGAACCACAAGACGGCGCGCGCCACCACCCCCTTTGCCCGGTCCGCATGGGTCAGCGGCAGGCGGTACTGCACGGTCAGATCCAGCCAGCTGGCCGGAGCGCTGTACGGCGTCTCGCGAAACCAGTACCGCAGATTGATGCCTGGGCCAACGCCCAGTGCGAGGCGCTGGCCCACTGCCTTGTTATCGTGGTCGCCCGCCAGCACGATGTGCGGATACACCGTCAGGCGATCGCTGATGGAAGCCATGCGCCAGGTGTGCCCGTAGCGCGCCTCGGTGCTCACGATCATGCGGCCCGCGTTGATGAAGTAGGCGCCCTCGCCATACACCTGCCACGTCTGCCAGCGCGGCTTCGTCACCTGCAGGTCGATGCCCTGGTCGGTCGAGAAGCCGATGCGCAGCAGGGTGTCGTTGCTGGTGAGCCGGCCGATGCGGAACAGGCGCTCTGCGGTGAAGACAAGGTTGATGTCCTTGATCGGCTTGTAGCGCGCGCCGACGGAACCCTGCACCGTCGGCAGGCCGGTGGTGCCGTTGCGGTCGTACACGCTGTCGTAACCGCGCGCGAAGACCTGGAAGATGCTGCCGTCGCGGTAGCCGATGCCAGGCGGTTGCCAGTACACCTCCGTGCCGGCCTGCGCGATGCTCACGGTGTTGGGCAAGCCGAACGCCGAGGTCTGGTACGCACCGGAGAGCACCATGCCGACCGTGCGCTGCATCTGTTCAACTTCGCGCCGGTACCCGAAACGCCGGTCCGCGCTCAGGCGGTCGTCACCGTTGCTGCCGCCCTCGTTCCTGGCATCGGCATCGGCGCGGTCCAGCGTTTGACGGAACAGCTCGATGGCGGTCGGGTTGTCGCCGAGGCGCTTGGCGGCGTACGCCGCATCCGCGTAATGGCTCCAGTTGCCCTGCCCGACCGAGAAGCCGCTCTGGAATGCGGCGAGCGCAGCGCGGTCGTCACGGGCGCGCAGGTGTTCGTAGGCTTCGTTCAACGCACGCTGCCCCGCCGCGCGCGCATCGTCCGCGGCAGCGCTTTCCGGCTGGGCCTCGGGTGCCATCGCCTGGGCAAGCAGCGCCTTTGCGTACTGTTGCTGCGCCGGGTCGGTCGCGTGTTCGGAAGCCAGCGAGGCAGCCTGCGCCGCACCATCGCGGTCCCCGAGCTGCAGGCGCGATTGCGCGAGCCGCAGCTGCACGGCGGCATCCGGCTGATCCTGCAACGGGGCAAGCGCCTCGAGCGCTGCCCGCGGATGCCGGGCGGAGTACGCATTGTCCGACCAGGCCAGATGCAGGTTGCGCTGTTCCTGCGGCGTCCACTCAGCGCCCTGCACGGCGCGGGCAAAGTCCTGCTCGGCCACCGCCGGCGCACCGGCCTTCTGAGCAAGGAAGCCGTGCTGCGCGTACACGCGCGGCTCGTTCGGATACTTCTGCAGCAGCCCATCGGCCAGCGCGCGCGCGGCATCGATGCGCCCCTCGCGCGTCAGCACGTCGAGCAGCAGCAGGTTGAGCTGCAGGCTGTCGGGCTGCACGGCGAGCGCGGCGCGTGTGGCGGCTTCGGCATCGTCGAGCCGGCTCGCGTCGATGGCGCGGTAGGCACGGTCGGCGCGGAAATAGGCGTCGGGCTGCAGCGGCTGCGCTGCGGGCTCGGCAACCGACACCCCGTGGCACAGCGCCCACACCGCCGCCGCGATGGGCCAGCGCGGCCTGCGCAATGCCGAAACGTTCTTTCGTCCAGTGTTCATGCCACACCTCCCGCGACGGATGGATTGGGACGCGCCTCGGGTCCCGGTGGCGGGTCCGGCGGCACGGGTATCGGGGGGATGTTGGGAGCCTCGGGCGCGGGTGCCGTGCCTGCGGACAGGTTTGGGCCGGCGCCCGTCATGGATTCGATGGCCAGTGTGGCCGAGTACGCCGCGGGGCCGAAGACGACCGTGGCGCGGCGGTTGAGGTCGGCCAAGAGCGCGAGTTCGGCCGACATTTCGTGGTCGCACGCCATGAAGCACGCCACCTTGCGGCCGGCCGCGCGGGCCAGCTCTTCGAGCGCTTCGCCGTTGGGCAACTCCGACACGGCAATGTTGAGCGAGCCGTCTTCGCCGATCGAGAACGGCACGACGTGATGCCGCACCGCCAGGTCGCGCGGCAGGCAATCTGCCAGCGCCCCGAGCACGACGTTGGTCAGGCTCACGCGCGGCAGGTCGGCCTGCTCGGCCAGTGCATCGGCCAACGTGTCGGGCGTGACCAGGCCTTGCCGCAGGAGCACCTGCCCAAGCCGCTGCCCCGTCTCCCGATGGATGGCCAGCGCCGCGTCAAGCTGCTCCTGCGTGATGACTTCCCATTTGACGAGCGTCTCGCCAAGCCTGCCGCGCGTGCGGCCCAGCGCGTCATTCGACAGGTAGATGTGTTGGGTCTTGTCCCACGCGATGGGCTTGCCGGTCAGGCAGTAGATCAGAAAGATCTTCCAGGCACGGCACACCGAGAAGAAGTTGATGAAGTTGTTCACCACCAGCCTCGGCAGGCACAGCACGCCTTGCAGCGGGCCATTGAGCCGGCCCACGAAGTACACGCGCTGCGCGAGCCGGTTGGCGAGCAGCACGGCGTTGATGGCGAGCAGCTGGTGCATCCATGGACTGTTCACCGCCAGGGTGCCGGCCGGTATCGCGGCCCAGCCCTTGGCGAGCAGCACGCCCAGCACCAGGTAGTTGAGCAAGAGCACATAGGCGAGGATGGAGAACAGCGCCGTCACCACGCCCTTGCGGTCGCGGAAGAACATGTACTTGGTGACAAGGTTGCCGTCCCACCCCATCTGCAGCCAGCCCTGGAACGCGATGCCGAGCACCCAGCGCGCACGCTGCCGGTAGGCCGTGCGGAACGTGCTCGGGAAATACTCACGCGTGGCGAGCAGCTGCACGCGCCGCGGCTTGCGCCGCCCGAGATGCCAGCGTGCATGCGCCTTGCCCTGCGCGTCTTCCTGCGGGGGCGTGGTTTCGCAGATCGGGAAGTGCACAAACGCTTCGCGCATGCCGAGCTCGCGCAGCCGGAAGCTGAAGTCGTAGTCTTCGGTGAGCGTGCTGGTGTTGAACGGCGCATCGCCGCGCGCCTTCATCACCGCCTCGATGGCGCGCCGGCTGTAGCACAGCGCCACGCCGGCGCCCGGGACCGTGCCGGTCAGCGCCTGGCGGGCCACCAGGTCTTTCTGGTGCGTCTCGGAAAAGTCGTCCATGTAGGTGCCGGCCACCCACTCGTACCACTTGCGCTCCAGCGAGAGCACCGGCAACTGCACGAGGTCCTGATCGCGGATGAAGTAGTTGAAGTACTTCAGCTCCAGCGGGTGGATCACGTCTTCGCAGTCGTGCATGATCACGCCGGCAAAGCGGATGCCGTGCCCGGCCTCGTAGCGCAGGATCGTCTGGACAATGGTGTTCAGACAGTCGGCCTTGCACGTCGGGCCATCGTGCGTGACGGCCGCGCGCACCACACGGCCGGGATAGCGCCGAACCATGCGTTCGACCTCGGCGGTGGTCTCGGCATCGTTGCGATAGGCGCCGGCAAAGATGATGAAGCGCGTGTACTCCATCGTCGCCAGCGTGTTCTCCACCATCTTGGCGATGACGTCGTACTCCTTCCATGCCGGCACCATGATGGCGAGCCATTGCTCCTCGCGCTGGCGCAGTTCTTCAGCCGCGATCGTGACGGGCGTGCGGCCGCGCTGCGGCCAGAGCCACAGCTCGCGCAGCCAATAGAACGCGTCGAGAAAGAAATCGTCGGCCGTGCTGATCAGGATGACGAGCGTGGTCGCCATCGTCAGCGTGTTGAGCAACGCCAGATAGAGCTCCCATGGCACGTCGGTCATGGCCGCTCCTCCATGCCGGCACATTGCCAGTGCCCGGACACTCCCCCGCTTTGCGCCGCCATTGATTCCCCCAAGGTCTTATCGATGTGCGGGGCGACCGCTTACGCGGTGGTATGCCGTCGATCGGCTCGGATCGTGTGGCATGCGTCGCTCTCCTGCCCGCTTCCGCCGGGGGAACGCGAGGACCATACCAAGACCCGCGAGGGCGCGCGGTTATGCGGTGTCCTGCGCCGCACCCCCGCGCAGCCGCTGCCGAACGCGCCGGGTTGTTGCATGGATGAACGCACATCGCGGCGGGCGAGAGCGGGGCCGGTATCGCAGCGAAGCCCAGCCACAGTGGGCAAGTCGAAACCGTCGTCCAGGCAGCGGACAGCGCCGCCGTACGAACGACGGAGGCGAGGTCCGCTCCGGTGCAGGGTGTTCGGGTTAGGTGGGCCGGTGACCGCCGCGGCGGCGGCAGCACGCGCCGTGCTGCCCGAAAAGCAGCACCCCGGCCGATTGGGGGCGCCGTGCCTTGCCGGCAAACGGTTCACGCGCGACAGCGCGTTTCAAGCGCGAGCGGCGCGCACATGGAGTCGGGCCCGCGCGAGGCCCGCCACGCCGTCTGTCGACCGCATCGGCAACATCCGCCCGCACAATCGGGCCAATTGGTTGCATGGCTGAAACATAAAGCCGCGCACCGGGCGCGGCTTGTCGAAATGCGGATCTGCGGGTGGGCGTCAGAACTGTTCCCAGTCGTCTGCGTCGCTTGAAGCGGCAGCCAGGGCAAGCTTGCCGGGCTTGGGCTCGGCTGCCGCGGCAGGCGTACTGGGCGCTGCTGCCGGCACTGGCGTCGGCATCGGACGCTTGGCCGGCGTAGCCGCACGCGGGCGGGCGACGCGCGGCGCCGTCGTGGCGGGCTTGCGCACCGCCGGCTTCGCAGCGGCTGCCGAGGCGGCTGGCGGTGCTGGCTGCACGGCTACCACGGCCTGCGGCGCGACATGCGTGCCGGCCGGCGGCAGGCGGAACGAAGCCACCGCCTCGCGCAGCACGCCGGCCTGTTCCTCCAGCGACTGTGCTGCCGCGGCAGCCTGCTCGACCAGCGCCGCATTCTGCTGCGTGACCTCGTCCATTTGCGTCACGGCCTGGTTGACCTGCTCGATGCCGGCGCTCTGCTCGTCCGACGCAGCGGAGATCTCGCCCATGATGTCGGTCACGCGCTTGACGGCCACCACCACCTCGTCGATGACGGCGCCGGCCTCGCTCACCAGCGTCGAGCCGTTCTCCACACGGCCCACCGAATCGCTGATCAGCGCCTTGATCTCCTTGGCCGCCGTGGCCGAGCGCTGCGCGAGACTGCGCACCTCGCCCGCCACCACCGCAAACCCGCGCCCCTGCTCGCCCGCACGAGCAGCCTCGACCGCAGCGTTCAACGCGAGGATGTTGGTCTGGAACGCAATCCCCTCGATCACGCCGATGATGTCGGCGATCTTCTTGCTGCTTTCATTGATGCCGGACATCGTTTCAATGACACGGCCGACGACCTCGCCGCCCTTGACGGCAATGTCCGACGCGTTGCCGGCAAGCTGGCTGGCCTGACGGGCGTTGTCGGCGTTCTGCTTGACGATGCTCGTGAGCTCTTCCATGCTCGATGCCGTCTCTTCCAGCGAGCTGGCCTGTTCCTCGGTGCGCTGCGACAGATCCATGTTGCCGGCGGCAATCTGCTTGGTGGCGCTGGCGATCGACTCGCTGCCGCGGCGCATCGTCTCGATCGTGCGGATCAGCCCGCGCTGCATGTCGATGAGGCCCTGGGTGAGCGCGCCCATCTCGTCCTGGCTGCGCACGGTGATGCGCTCGGTCAGGTTGCCACGCGCGATCTCGCCGAAGTGCCCCAGCATGTTCGACAGCGGCACCGAGATCGCACGATGCAGGCCGAACGCGCAACCGAGCGCCGCCGCGATGCCCAGCGCGATGGCGCCGACCACCAGCATCAGGAAGGCCCGCGAGCGCGCCACCGCGCCCTCGTAAGCGGCCTTGGCCTGCTCCACCTGGCTGCGGTCCAGCGCATCGGCGGCGGCGGACAGCGCCACCGACAGCGGCGGGATCGTGTTCATCACCACGTGGTCGGCGGCAGCGGCATCGCGTGCGCGCAATGCGTTCATCAGCGGCTCGATGCCATCGCGGAAGAGCGCGTTGCGCTTGGCCTCCACGTCGGCGGCCAGGCGCGCCTCCTCGGCGCCCATCGGCAGCGATTTGTATTGCTTCCAGGCATCGTCGGACTTGGCGCGGTAGCCGTTGGCCTTGTCGAGGATGGCCGGCACATCCGCGGCGTCCGGATGGAACACCGCGCGGTCAAGCGTCGTGCGCACAATGGCCGCATTCAACTGTGCCTTGCCGAGCAGCGACGTCGAGGCCAGCTGGTTGGTGTAGATGTCCTTGATGTTCGCCTCGGACGCACGCATCCCTACCACGCCGATGGCGCCAATGGCGGCCAGCAGCACGGCAAGCAGCGCCAGGGCCGCGTTGAGTCGGAAGCGGATGGAAAGTCGATTCAGCATGAGAGTCACAGCGGGTTGTCGCTCCCGCTATATCGGCCAGCCCGCGTGGTTTCTGAAGCGGGCTGACTCCCATGCCAGACGTGAGCCGGACGAAAGTGCCTAGTACGGCACCGCCATGTTGTTTTCGATGCGGGCCCGGTCCCCGGCGCGCAGGCCGTTGGGATTGTTCTGCGTCAGCGTCACGCGCGAGTTGTCGTTCAGGCGCAAGGTCACGCGGTAGGTCTGGCCGACCACGGTATTGCCTTCCACCGCATTGCCCGCCATGGCCCCGGCCACTGCGCCGCCGATGGTCGCCACGGTATTGCCGCGGCCGCCGCCGACCTGGTGGCCAAGCAGTCCGCCCACCACACCGCCGAGCACGGCGCCCACGCCGCTCGGCTGGCCGCGCACCGGCACGGCCTCGACATACTCGACGACGCCGTAGCGGTTGTCGGCCGGCGCCTGGTAGGCTTGGTCGCCGCTATTCGGATACGTGCTCGGATACGGCGAGTAATTCGGCTGCGAATAGGCAGGCGCCGGCTGCGGCCCATACGGCTGCGGCGCGTTCGGGTCGTAGCTGCCGTAGCCGTTGCCGTACGTGTTGCCGTACCCGCTGGTATAGCTGCTGGCGTATGACGTGTTGCCGTACGCGTTGCTGCCCGCCGCATAGCCGGCGCCATAACCCGCGCCGTAGCTGCTGTACGGCGGTGCCGTGACGCACCCGGCCAGACCTGCTGCCATGGCAGTCAACGTGGCCAGCGCCACCCAGCGTGCTGCACGCCCTGCACGGTCGGACTTGTTCGTTGCTCGCATGATGAATCCCGTCTTGTGGACAAGGCGTCTTGGCCGGCCGGGGCCATACGCTCCGGCGTGGCGATGCGCCTGGTGCCGCAAAGTCTATGCCGTGGCCGGACCGGCCCGTGCAACCAAACCTGCTCATCGGTAACGCGGTGTAACCGCGTCGCGGACAGCGCTTCGGCATGCCGTCCGGCGGCGCGCTATCATCGCCGGGCGCCGCGCGCGGCACTGCCAGCCGACAAGACGCGGCCAGCCCTGTCCTCCTCACCATGCAAGCGACGCTGCTGATCCTCATTGCGATGACGCCCGAGAACGTGGCGCAGATCGCGCCACACTTCCACGTCATCCACGCACCGACCCGGGCCGAACGCGATGCGGCCATCGCCCGCGACGGGCACCACGTGCGCATCGTTCTCACCAACGGCTCGACGGGGCTGACGGCAGCGGAGATGGACGCCATGCCGCGGCTGGAACTCGCGTGCGCACTGGGCGCCGGTTACGAGAATATCGACGTGCAGGCGGCCCGCGAGCGCGGCGTGGTGGTGGCCAATGGCGCCGGCACCAATGACGCCTGCGTGGCCGACCATGCCATGGGCCTGCTGCTGGCCACGGTGCGCGGCATCCCCAAGCTGGATCGCACCACGCGCAACGGCGTCTGGCGCGACGACATTCCGCTGCAGCCCGGCGTGTGGGGCAAGCGCCTGGGCATCGTGGGCCTGGGCACCATCGGCCTGCAGATCGCGCGCCGCGCAGCCGGCTTCGACATGCAGATCGGCTATCACAACCGCAAGCCGCGCGAAGGGGTCGGCTACCGCTACTTCGATGCGCTCAAGGACATGGCCGAATGGGCGGATTTCCTGATCGTCGCCACACCGGGCGGTGCGCAGACGCGGCACCTCGTCAACCAGACGATCCTGGAAGCGCTGGGCCCGAATGGCTACGTGGTGAACATCGCGCGCGGCAGCGTGGTCGACACGGCCGCGCTGGAAGCCGCCATCCGCGCCGGCAGGCTGGGTGGCGCGGGCCTGGATGTCTATGAGAGCGAGCCAGCCCCGCCGGCCGGGCTGCTGGACCTCGAGCAGGTCGTGCTGACGCCGCACATTGCGGGCTGGTCGCCGGAATCGGTGCAGGCGACGGTCGACCGCTTCCTGGAGAACGCCCGCGGGCACCTTGCCGGCACGGGCGTGGTATCCCCGGTCTGAGCCGCAGCCCCGGCCGGGAACGGTTGCTACGCGATCACGCAATCACGAGGTCGGCCGCTTCATCTGGCACGACGTCGGTTGCGCGCCCAGGTGCGGCTCGAGCGTGACGTCGGTGCGCCAGCCGTAGCCGGTGTTTTCCTGGTCGTACTTGATCTTCTTGCCGTCGGCCTTGACCCAGGTGGTCACGTACAGCGTCTGCTGGGCCTGGTGGTCGGTCTTGCGCATCTCGACCGGGCCGTTGAGGCTTTCCACCGTCATGCCTTCCATCGCCTTGGCCACCTTGGCGGGCTCGGCCGAGCCCGTCGTCTTGATGGCCTTGGCGAGGAACGCGATGCCGGTATAGACATCGGCGTTGAAGAAGTCGTCGTTGTACTTCTTCTTGAAGCCGTCGAGCACGGCGTTCGTCTTCGGGTTGCCGTCGTTCGGCGCAAAGTAGCTGATCACCTTCACGCGGTCGGCACCCGAGGCGCCCATCGCCGTCGGCACGCCGGTGGTGCCGGCGTAGTACGTATAGAAGTTCGTGTTCAGGCCCGCATCCTTCGATGCGCGGATCAGCAGCGCGAGATCGCTCCCCCAGTTGCCGGTGATGACGGTGTCGGCCCCCGATGCGCGGATCTTGGCGACGTACGGCGAGAAGTCCTTCACCTGCGCCAGCGGATGCAGGTCTTCGCCAACGACCTGGATGTCCGGACGCTTGCGCTTGAGGTATTCCTTGGCCGCGCGCGCCACCTGGTGGCCGAACGAGTAGTTCTGGTTCAGCAGGTACACCTTCTTGATGTTCGGATCCTTCGCCAGATACGTCGTCAGCGCCTCCATCTTCATGTCGGAGTTGGCGTCCAGGCGGAAGTGCCAGTAGTTGCACTTGCTGTTCGTCATGTCCGGATCGACCGCGGCGTAGTTCAGGTAGATGATCTCCTTGCCCGGGTTGCGGTCGTTGTATTTGGCGATGGCATCCTGCAGCGCCATGCCCACGCTCGATCCGTCGCCCTGCGCGACATAGCGGATGCCCTGGTCGGTGATCTGCTTGAGGATGGTCAGGCTCTCTTGCGGCGAGACCTTGTTGTCAAAGCCGACGACTTCAAACCTGGTGCCGTTGCCGCTCCAGTTCTGCTGGTTGGCGAGATCCGCCGCGTATTGCCAGCTGCGCAACTGGTTCTGGCCCAGCGCGCCCATCAGCCCGGACAGCGGATCGATCCAGGCGATCTTGACGGTCTCGGCGTGTACAGCCCCTGCGCAGAATGCGCCTGCCACGGCGGCCGCGCACAGTGCGACTCGAAATGCCTTCATGCAAATGTCTCCTGATGTCTTGTCTTTTATCGGTGGACGCCGTGCAGAAGGCATCGTCGAGCATGGCACCTTCACAAAACCGCAAACCGAGGCTTGCGGCAGCTCGTTCCTTCCATACACAAACGTATGTGCATGGTAGAAGTGCGTTTGTTGACGTGTCAACCCGCGCAAACCTGGGGGCGTCAGCCCGATTGAAGCGCTGGACAGCCGTGCCGGCGTCGATAGAATCCGCCTTCATGTCCACGCCGCCGAGGTGCGCATGACCTCCCCGCTGATCGACGAACACGACGCACCCGTCGACACCGCATCCGCCAGCCCCACGCCCCGTACACAGCTCACGCCCCACGACTGGGTGCGCGCCGCCACGGATCTGCTGGTGACCAAGAGCATCGACGCCGTGCGCGTGGACGTGCTCGCCAAGCAGCTGGATGTCACGCGCGGCAGCTTCTACTGGCACTTCAAGAACCGCGACGACCTGCTCCACCAGGTGCTGCAGGACTGGAGCGAACGCACGCGCATCGGCCCCAAGCTGGAGCGGCAGAACGCGTCGGTGCAGGGGCTGGTGCGCGATCTGCTCGCCCTGCCGTTTCGCGGACGCAGCGCGCGCCGCACCGCCATGATCGAATTCGCCATCCGTGCGTGGGCACGCCGCGACCCCATGGCGCAGGAGGCAGTCGACGCGGTCGACGAGCACCGCATGGACTACTACGTGAAGCACTTCCAGGCGATGGGCTTTGCGCGCAAGGACGCGAAGACACGCGCATTCATGCTGTACGCGTATCAGCTTTCCGAGGCACTGCTCTGGAACCAGGGCAGCAAGCCCGACAAGGACGCGCGCCGCCGCTTCTTCGAAGACACGCTGCTGGCCGGCGCCCCCCTCGAGCGCCCGCGCAAAGCCTCGCAGGAATAAATCGTGCTGCATCGTGCGCATTCCATCAGCCGGAGTGCGCCGCGATGCCCGGATCGCCAGCCCCTCACACCTCGGACCTGCCCGGCCGGCTCGACCGCCTGCCCTGGAGCCGCTTCCACACGCGCGTGGTCATCGCGTTGGGCATCACGTGGCTGCTCGATGGGCTCGAGGTGACGCTGGCGGGCGCGGTGGCCGGTGCGCTCAAGCAAAGCCCGGCGTTGCGGCTCACCAATGCGCAGGTCGGCATGGCCAGCAGCGCGTACCTGGCCGGCGCGGTGCTCGGCGCGCTGCTCTTCGGCTGGCTGACGGACCGGCTCGGCCGCCGCAAGCTGTTCTTCATCACGCTGGGCGTGTACATCTCGGCCACGCTGGCGACGGCGTTTTCGTGGAACTTCGCCAGCCTCGTCGTGTTCCGTGCGCTCACGGGCGCGGGCATCGGCGGGGAATACGCGGCCATCAACTCGACCATCCAGGAGCTCACACCGGCGCGCGTGCGCGGCTGGACGGACCTCGCCATCAACGGCACGTTCTGGGTCGGTGCGGCCGTGGGCGCCGGCGCATCGCTGTGGCTGCTGGACCCTGCGCACATGCGCGTCGATATCGGCTGGCGGCTGTGCTTCTTCATTGGCGCGGCGCTGGGGCTCGTCATCCTGGTGATGCGCTTCTGGATTCCGGAAAGCCCGCGCTGGCTGCTCACACGCGGCCGCCATGAAGAAGCACAGGCCATCGTCTGCACGATCGAAAACGAGATCGCGGCGCGGGGCCATTGCTTCGACGGTGCACCGGTGCCAACCCTGCGCCTGCGCAACCGCGGCCATCCGAGCCTGCTGGAAGTGGCGCGCGTGCTGTTCGTGCAGCACCGGCAGCGCGCACTGGTGGGGCTTGCCTTGATGGCGGCGCAGGCGTTCTTCTACAACGCCATCTTCTTTACCTACGCGCTCGTGCTGACGGACTTCTACGACGTGCCGGCCACGAAGGTCGGCACGTATCTGCTGCCGTTTGCGCTCGGCAATTTTCTCGGGCCGCTGCTGCTGGGGCGGCTGTTCGACGTCGTGGGCCGGCGCGCGATGATTGCCGCCACGTATGCAGCCAGCGGCGTGCTGCTGCTTGCCAGCGGTGCGCTGTTCAAGGCCGGCGTGCTGGACGGCGCCACGCAGACGCTCGCATGGACCGTGGTGTTCTTCTTCGCTTCGGCTGCCGCCAGTTCAGCGTACCTGACGGTGAGCGAGACGTTCCCGCTCGAGGTGCGCGCGCTCGCCATTGCGCTGTTCTACGCCGTCGGTACAGGGCTGGGCGGTGTGGCGGGGCCGGCGCTGTTCGGCTGGCTCATCGATACCCATTCGCGCGGCGCCGTGTTTGCCGGCTACGCGTTGGGCGCGGCACTGATGCTGCTCGCCGCCGGGGTGCAGGCGCGCTGGGGCACGGCAGCCGAACGCAAGCCGCTCGAGCACGTCGCCGCACCGCTGTCGATGGACGATGGCCCGGCTTGACGCGTCGCCCCGAGCGTGGGCGCCCGGCGCGGCGCCGTACGTCGCATATATACTGCCCGCTGCCATTTTTTTGTTTGCCGGAGACACCCATGCCTGATGCGACCTACGACAACCAGAACATCTTCGCCAAGATCCTGCGCGGCGAGCTGCCCTGCACCAAGGTGTATGAAGACGAGCACACCCTGGCCTTCATGGACATCATGCCGCAGGCCGACGGCCACGTGCTGGTGCTGCCCAAGGAAGGCGCCACGGAACTGTTCTACCTGTCGGACGAAGCTGCAGCCGCGGCAATCGTCACGACGCGCAAGCTCGCACGTGCGGTGCGCGATGCCTTCTCCGCCCCGGGCATCGCCGTGTTCCAGCTCAACGGCGCTGCCGCCGGCCAGACGGTGCCGCACGTGCATTTCCACGTGCTGCCGCGCTATCCCGGCAAGGAGCTGCATCCGCACGCCCGCGTGCAGGCCGCGCCCGAGACGCTGAAGGCCCACGCAGACAAGATCATCGCGGCGCTGAACGCGCAGTAAGCGTTGCACTACGGCGCGGCAGACGGCGCAAGAGCGTCTGCCCGCGCGGCCGGCGCCGCCCGTCGATACGCCAGCCGGTACAGCACCGGCAGCACCAGCAGCGTGAGCGCCGTCGACGACAGGATCCCCCCGATCACCACCGTGGCGAGCGGACGCTGCACCTCGGCGCCCGTGCCGGTGGCCAGCGCCATCGGCACGAAGCCGAGCGAAGCCACCAGGGCCGTCATGAGCACCGGCCGCAGGCGCGTGAGCGCGCCCTCGCGCACGGCCTCGTCCACAGACTTGCCGGCTTCGCGCAGGCTGCGGATGAAGGTGAGCATCACCAGCCCGTTGAGCACCGCCACGCCGGACAGGGCGATGAAGCCCACGGCGGCCGAGATCGACAGCGGAATGCCGCGCAACGCCAGCGCCAGGATGCCGCCCGACAGCGCAAACGGAATGCCGGAGAACACGAGCAAGCCGTCCTTGAGATTGCCGAACATCATGAACAGCAGCGTGAGCACGAGGCTCAGCGCCAGCGGCACCACGAACTGCAGGCGTTGCGTGGCCGACTGCAACTGCTCGAACTGCCCGCCCCAGGCCATCCAGTACCCCGCGGGCAGGCGCACCTGCGCATCGAGCACGGCCTGCGCCTCTTCGACGAACGAGGCGATGTCGCGGCCGCGCACATTCGCGCTGACGACGATCCGCCGCTTGCCGTCTTCGCGGCTGACCTGGTTGGGGCCGCTCACCTCGTTGAGCGTGGCCACGTCGGACAACGGCACGTAGCCCTGCCCGTTGGGCAATGCCAGCGGCAGGCGGCCCAGCGAGGCCGGATCGCTGCGCGACGTTTCCGGCAGACGCACCACGATGCCGAAGCGGCGGTCACCCTGGAACACCGTACCGGCGTCCTTGCCGCCGATGGCTGCGGACACCGTGTCCTGGATCGCGCCGACCGACAGGCCGTAGCGCGCGGCCTTCTCGCGGTCGATGTCGACGTTCAAAAACGGCAGGCCGCCGGTCTGCTCGATCTTCACTTCCGTTGCGCCGGCCAGCTTGCCCAGCTGCGCGGCGATGGTCCTGGCCTGCGCCTCCAGCACGGCCATGTCGTCGCCAAACAGCTTGACCGCCACATCGCTGCGCACGCCAGAGATCAGCTCGTTGAAGCGCAGCTGAATCGGCTGCGAGAACTCGTATGCGTTGCCCGGCAGCGCCTGCAGCACGGCGCGGATATCGGCAAGCAACTGGTCGCGCGTGCGGCGCGTGCCCGCTGGGCCGGCCGGCCAGTCCTGCTCGGGCCTGAGCATGATGTAGCCGTCGGAAATGCTGGGCGGCATCACGTCGGTGGCGACCTCCGCGGTACCGGTACGCGCGAACACGCGCTCGATCTCCGGAAACTTGGCCTTGAGCGTGCGCTCGATCTGCTTCTGCATCTCCAGCGATTGCGCCAGGCCCGTGCCCGGCACACGCATCGCCTGCATGGCGAAGTCGCCTTCGTTCAGGCTCGGCACGAATTCCGCACCCAGGCGCGTGGCCGCGACCAGCGAGACCGCCACGGCCACCACGGCAAACGTCATCACCACGGCAGGCGCTGCCAGCACGCGCTCGAGCAGCGGCGCGTACGTGCGGCGCGCCCAGCCCATCAGGCGGTTTTCCTTCTCCGACACGCGCTCGCCGATGAACAGGGCCACCGCTGCTGGCACGAACGTGATGGACAGCACCATGGCCGCCGCGAGCGCCAGCACGACGGTGGTCGCCATCGGGTGGAACATCTTTCCTTCCACGCCCGACAGCGCGAAGATCGGCAGGTACACGACCATGATGATCAACTGGCCGTACAGCAGCGGGCGGCGCGCTTCGCGGGCGGCTTCGAACACTTCGTCAAGGCGCTCGGCGCGGCTCAGTGGCCGGCCCCGCACCTGCTGCGCATGCGCGAGGCGCCGCACGCAGTTTTCGACGATCACCACCGCGCCGTCGACGATGATGCCGAAGTCGAGTGCGCCCAGGCTCATCAGGTTCGCACTGACCTTGGCCGACACCATGCCGCTGAAGGTCATCAGCATCGACAGCGGAATCACCAGCGCCGTCAGCACCGCCGCGCGCAGATTGCCGAGGAAGACGAACAGGACCGCCATCACCAGGATGGCGCCTTCCACCAGGTTCTTCTTGACGGTGGCGATGGCCTTGTCGACGAGTACCGTGCGGTCATACACCGGTTCGACGCGAATGCCGGCCGGCAACGTCTTGCGGATGTCCTGCATGCGCTTGTCCACCGCCTGCGACACCGTGCGGCTGTTTTCGCCGATCAGCAGGAAGGCCGTGCCGAGCACGACCTCACGCCCGTTGCTGGTGGCCGCGCCCGTGCGCAGCTCGCTGCCGCTGTCGATCGTGGCGACATCGCGCAGGCGCACCGGCGTGCCGTTGGGGCTGGCGAGCACCACGTTGCCGATGTCGGCCGCATCACGCAGCTGGCCGGGCGCACGCACGAGGTATTGCTCGCCCTTGCGCTCGATATAGCCCGCGCCGACGTTGGCGTTGTTGCGCTCAAGCGCCGACACCACGTCGGCCAGCGTCAGCCTGTACGACGCCAGCCGCTCCGGGCTCGTCGCCACCAGGAATTCCTTGGCGAATCCACCGATGGTATTGACCTCCGTCACGCCCGGCACGTTGCGGATCTGCGGACGGATCACCCAGTCCTGCAGCTCACGCAGGTCCGCTGGTGTGTAAGCCGTGCCATCGGGCTTGCGCGCATTCGCGTCTGCCTCGACCGTCCACAGGTAGATCTCGCCCAGCCCCGTGGAGACCGGCCCCATGCTCGGCGAGATGCCGTCGGGCAGCTGTTCCTTGGCGGCCTGCAGGCGCTCGCTCACGAGCTGGCGCGCAAAGTAGATGTCGGTGCCTTCCTTGAAGATGACGGTCACCTGCGACAGCCCGTAGCGCGACAGCGAGCGCGTCTGCTCGAGCTTCGGCAGCCCCGCCATTGCGGTCTCCAGCGCATAGGTGATGCGCTGCTCCGTCTCCAGCGGCGAGTAGCCGGGCGCAGGCGTGTTGATCTGCACCTGCACGTTGGTAATGTCCGGAACCGCGTCGATCGACAGGCGCGTGTAGCTATACGCACCGAAAGCGGCGGCGGCCAGCACGGCCAGCAGCACGAGCCAGCGTTGGGCAATGACGGTGCGCAACAGGCGTTCGAACATGGCGCCTCCGTCAGTGGCCGTGGTCGGCGGACTTGCCGGCCTCGGCTTTGAGCACGTAGCTGTTGGCGGCGGCATAGCGCGTGCCGGCGGCCAGCCCTTCGACGATTTCCGTCCACGTGCCGTCGGTGCGGCCGGTCTTGACGGGGCGCACCTCAAAGCCGCCCTCCACGGGCACGAACACGGAGGGCTTGTCATCGACGGTCTGCAAGGCTTCGGCACGCACGGCCACGGGCACACGCGCCCGGCCCGACTCCACCGACACGTTGACGAACATGCCGGGCCGCCACGCCAGCTTCGGGTTGTCGAGCGTCACGCGGGCGGGCGCGGTGCGCGTCTGCTCGCCCAGCAATGCGCCCACGTATGACACCTTGCCGTCGACCGCGGTGCCGGTGGCGGTGGCGCGCACCGTTGCCGCAGCGCCGGTCGTCACCGCCTCCAGGTCCTTGGCCGTGACGGAAAAATCGGCCCACACGGTCCGCAGGTCAGCCACGGTAAAGACGGCCGTTTCTGCCTGCACGGCCTCGCCCTGCGAAAGATGCCTCGCCACGACGACACCGTCGAACGGCGCCCGCAACTCGAAGCGGTTCAACGCCGAACCGCCGGGCGCGGCACCGATGGCCGCCAGCTTCTGGCGCGCGTTGTCGGCCGCGATGCGCGCTTCCTGCAATGCGGTGCGGGCCTGCTGGTAATCCTGCTCGGCAGCGATGCCCTGCTCCCACAGCCGTTTCTCGCGTGCATGCGCCTGCTGTGCGAGCGCGAGACGCTGCTGGGCAGCCTGCAGTTCGCTGCGCTGGTCCGACAGCGCGGGGCTCGACAGCACGGCCAGCAGGTGACCACGCTTGACGGCCTGGCCCAGTTCCACGGCGACCTTCTCGGCCACGCCGGCCACGCGCGGCACCACATGCGCGGTGCGGTCTTCGTTCAGGCGGATCTCACCCGGCAAGACGACTTCGGTGCGCAGCTCGGCGGGGCCGGCCGTCTCCACGCCGATGCTTGCATTGGCCATGGCGCCCGGCGTCATGGCCAGCAGTTCGGCGTGATGGCCCTCGGCGGTGTCCGTTGCGGCAGCGCCGGCTTCGGGCTCGGCCGTTGGCGATGGCCGGGCGCCCATGCCGAACCACAGGCCGGTCGCGGCCAGCGCACCGAGCACGACGATCAGCGCGATGGCGCGCCGTTGTTGCGGGGGAAGTGTCATGTCAGCAGGAAAGGAAGCGGGCGCTAGCGGCCCAGGATGCGATCGATGCCGCCAGCGGCCTGATGCGCGCGCGACAGTGCGGCGAGGTATTGGGCTCGCGCCTGGAACAGCGTGCGCTGCGCGTCCAGCACATCGAGAAAGTTGAACTTGCCGGCATCAAAGCCGATGCGGGCGGCATCGTACGCGCGCTGCGCGCCGGGCAGCACATTGGCGCGCAGCGATTTCACGGTCGCGCGAGCGGCCTCGAGCCGCGCGACATCCTGCGCGAGCGCGGCGCCCTGTTCGAGCTGCAATGCGCGGTAGTCTTCGAACGCCTTGTCAGCCCGGCGCTGCGCCTCGAGCAGGCTGCCCTGGTTGCGGTCAAACAGCGGCAGCGGCACGGCAATGCCGACGACGGCCATGTTGTTGTTCGCCGCGCTGTCGCGCTTGGCCCCCACGATGAGCGTGACGTCGGGCACGCGCTTGGCGCGCTCCACATTGGCGAGTGCCTGGCGGCGTTCGATCTCGAGCCGGGCGCGGACGGCACGCGGCGTGGCCTCCAGCGCCCCGGCCGCCGCGCGGGCTTCCGGCGGCACGATGGGCAGGGTCTCGACGCTGCCGTCGGCTTCCGGGGCGAAGGGCGTACCGCCCCAGAACGCGGCCAGCGCGCGCTGCGCAACCTGCAGTTCCGCCTGGGCATCGCGCAACTCGATGGCGGCGCTGGCCCGCACCACACCAGCCTTGGTCTGCTCCACGGGGGACACCTTGCCCGCCTGCACGCGCCGTGCGGCGGCCGATTCGGCCTCGGCGGCCAAGGTGTCCGACGCCTGCGCCAGCGACAGGCGCTCCTGCGCGATCAGCAGGTCGAAGAACGCGCGCGTGACGTCGGCACGCAGTTCGGCGCGCAGCACCGCGGCATCTTGCGCCGTCGCGTCACGCGCGGCTTCTGCGGCGCGCGTCCGGGCGCCGCGCTTGCCGCCAAGTTCGAGCGGAATGTTCAATTGCGCCGTCATCGTGGCGCGATCGCGGCGCACGTCCTCGGTCGTGAAGGCGGCCTCGGGATTGCGCCAGCGGCGCGCCTGGTCGAGCGCGCCTTCGCTGGCGGCGATCTCGTAACCGGCCGCCGCGATCGCCGGGTGCGTCTGCATGGCACGGTCGATGGCCTGCTGCAAGGTCACCCGGCCGGCTTGGCCCTGGGCCACGGCCGGTTCGCCGGATGCCGATGCGGCCGTCGGCGCGGTAAGGTCGAGCGCCATCGCCGCGGCCGGCATCAGAGCCGCGCAACCGGCGATGGCGGCTGCAACAGGCTGCAGCCAGGGCATCACGCGTGCGCACCGGCTGCGTACGGATCGCGTGCGCGGGGGCCGCTCAAGCCGCCGTCGGTGTACGGATCACGCGCCCCGACGCGGGCCTCGAGCACGGCTTGCGCAGCACCGTCGGTGTACGGGTCGCGCGCGCCCGTTCGGGCGCCGTCGGTATAGGCGTCTCGCGTGCCGGTCTTGGCCAGTGGGGCAGCCATCGGCTTGGCCTGCGGCTCGCAGCAGTCGCCGCGCAGGTCTTGGGCGGCAAGCGCGGTGCCGGTTGCCAGGGTTGCCGCCAGGGCGGCCAGCCAGAGCGCACGTGGGAATCGGATCGCCATGATCATCTCCTTCGAAAAATGCCGACACCAGCAGCAGGAAGGGGCGATGTCGGTGCGGCCAGTCTACGGAGGGGCGCGCCACGCGGGCATGACCCGAAGATGACAAAGTTGTCATCTTTGTCGCCTCCACGGGGGTTTTGGCCTATCGTGGCGGCATTGGCAGCACGGCGGGCCACCAGCGCCCGCGCCTTTCTCATCATGCGACTGCTCATCGTTGAAGACGAGCCCAAGGCGGGCGACTACCTCCGCAAGGGCCTGACCGAATCCGGCTTCGTGGCCGACCTTGCCCGCACCGGCCCCGACGGCCTCTTTCAGGCCATGGAGCATGACTACGACCTGATCGTGCTGGACGTCATGCTGCCCGGCATGGACGGCTGGCAGTTCATCCAGGAACTGCGCCGGCACAAGAGCACGCCGGTGCTGTTCCTGACCGCGCGCGACGAACTGCCCGACCGGCTCAAGGGGCTGGAACTCGGCGCCGACGATTACCTCGTCAAGCCGTTCGCCTTTGCCGAGCTCGTGGCGCGCATACGCACCATCCTGCGGCGCGGTCCGATGCGCGAGAGCGAGATCCTCGAAATTGCGGACCTGACCATCGACACCATCAGGCGCCGCGTCACGCGCGCGGGCCAACGCATCGACCTGACCGCCAAGGAATACGCACTGCTGCACCTGCTGGCGCGCCGCGCAGGCGAGGTGCTTTCGCGCTCGCTGATAGCGTCGCAGGTGTGGGACGTGAACTTTGACAGCAACACCAACGTGGTGGACGTGTCGATCCGCCGCCTGCGCGCCAAGGTCGACGACCCATTCGAGCACAAGCTGATCCACACATTGCGCGGCATGGGCTACGTGCTCGACGAGGCAGCCCGCTGATGCGCTGGCCCGCTTCGCTTGCCGGCCGCCTGGTCCTGGCGTTCGTGGTGGTGGCGTCGGTCACGCTCACCGCAGCGGGCACGTACCTGTATTACGCGCTGAATGCGCAATTGCGCGCCGCCGACGATGCGATGCTGCTCGGCAAGATCGCGCAGTTGCGGCATCTGACCAGCGAGGCCGCGAGCGTCGACGACCTGGCACGCAACGCCCACCGTTACACCGACGTGGTGTCCGGCCATGACGGCCTGATCCTGCGCATTGCCGCCCCGGACGGCCGCACGCTGGTGGAGGTGAACCCCGAAAGCGAGGCGGTCGCGATGCCGGCCATTGTGCCGGCCGGCGTGGCCCCTTCAGAGCCTGCGGTACAGACATGGACATCGATGGCAGGCATGGTGTCGCGTGCTGTGGCGGCCGAGGCGCCGCTGGGCGAGCGGGGTACGAAGGTGATCGTGCTGGTCGCGCAGGACGGCGACAGCCGTGCAGCGTTGCTGGCGAAGTACCAGCGTCACATCGTGTTTGCGGTCGTCGGCGGTGTGGCCGCCGTGGCGCTGCTGAGCCTGCTGCTGGTGCGCGGCACGCTGCGCGGGCTGGCGCGCATCGGCAGGCAGGCAGCGGCCGTGGTCCCGAGTCAGCTCGAGACGCGCCTGGCGTTGGAGGGTGCGCCGCGTGAACTGGCCGACCTGCTCGCCTCGCTCAATGCCATGCTCGCGCGGCTGCAGGACGGCTTCGCACGCCTGTCGCAGTTCTCCGCAGACCTGGCGCACGATTTCCGCACACCGCTGGCGAACCTGGTCGGGCAGACCGAAGTCACGCTGGCCCACCCGCGCGCGGCCGACGAGTACCGCAGCGTGCTCGAATCGAACCTGGAGGAGTACGCGCGCCTGTCGCACATGATCGAAGACATGCTGTTTCTCGCGCGCGCCGACCACACGCGCGTGGCGGTCGCCACCGCCATGCTCGAGGCACGCCACGAGGTTCAGGTACTGGTGGACTACTTCGAAGCCGTGGCCGCCGACCGCGACATCGTCATCGACGTCACCGGGGATGGCCTCGTCCGTGCCGACGCTACGCTGCTGCGCCGGGCGCTGAACAACCTGCTCGACAACGCGCTGCGCCACACCCCCACCGGCGAGCGCATCGACGTGGCCATCGAGACGCTGCCGCACGCCACCGCGATCCGCGTGCGCAACCCCGGGCCCGGCATTCCGGCGGCGATCCTGCCGCTGCTGTTCGAGCGGTTCTACCGCGGCGACCCTTCGCGTGCACAATCCGGCGCGCGGTCGAGCCAGTCGACGGGCTTGGGGCTGGCGATCGTGAAGACCATCATGGACCTGCACGGCGGCAGCGTGGAAGCCAGCAGCCCGCCGCACGGGCGGACCGAGTTCCGGCTCGTGTTTCCCAACTAGGCGCGCGGCTTCGTCATGTGCCGATGCGCAGCGCCGAGGGCGTGCGCGTGGCGTCCTGGCCGTCATCGCGCACGATCCGGCGGTACGCGGCGGCCACCAGCAGGCCGACGAAGCGCAGCAGGCGGCGCGGGGCGTTGACGTCTTCGGTCACGGAAAAGCGCGCGGGCGTACCGTCCACCGTCTCGCCGGAGAGCCAGAAGCGCACGCCCGCCGGCACGTCGATCGACTGCCCCGGCCTGAGCCAGATGTCCTGCCGCTGATGCTCCTGCGTGACCCACAACAACCCGGCCTGTGCGGCGATGGTCTGGGCCCGCGCCGATCGCCAGCTTACCGGCACGCCCTGCCGGTCAAGTTCGAAGATCCTGATTTCGCGCATGATGGAGACTCCTGTGCCGGGGGTTCGTGGTGGATTGTTATGGCACTGCAGATCGGCACGACTCCATCTTGCGCGGCAGGGTGGGGATTGGACATGAACAGTTGCGAACAGTTTGACAGGACTGTTCAGCATCTTTCTCGAACAGTTCCGTGCGACGACAGACAGAACTGCATTTGGATATGTCAATCCGTTCGTTCTGTGCGCGGCGGCGGCTGGCTAGCATGGGCCATTGCCCTATTTGCCGGAGCCGCCCATGCCGCACGACCCCAGCGAGAACCACGACAGCGCCATCGACACAACGTTCGGAACCCTGCGGGTGCGCCGGGTGGCCGGACATATCGGCGGCGAGGTGCTTGACGTCAAGCTGGGCGCGGACCTGCCCGAAGACACGTTCGCCAGCCTGTACGCCGCCCTGCTCAAGTACAAGGTGTTGTTCTTTCGCGACCAGCGGCATCTGGACGACGAGCAGCACCAGGCGTTCGGCAAGCGTTTTGGCCGCATCGTCGCGCACCCGACGGTGCCCGCGCCGACCGGCACGCAGCTGTTCGAACTCGATGCTTCAAAGGGCGGCGGCCGGGCCGATTCCTGGCACACCGACGTGACGTTTCTCGATGCGTTTCCGAAGGTGTCGATCCTGCGGGCCGTGACGATTCCGGCCTACGGCGGCGACACGGTGTGGGCCAACACCGCGCGCGCCTACGAACAGCTGCCCGACACGCTCAAGCAGCTCGCCGAGCAGCTCTGGGCCGTCCATACCAACGACTACGACTACGGTGCCGAACGCACGCAGATCAACGAGGCGCGCCTGCGGCATCACCGCGACGTATTCACCGCCGCCGTGTACGAGGCGTCGCATCCGGTTGTGCATGTCCATCCCGAGACGAGCGAACGCGCCCTGCTGCTGGGCCATTTCGTCAAACGCTTTGCCGGCGTGTCGGGCAGCGAGTCTGCGCGGCTGTTCGAGCTGCTGCAGCAGCGCGTGACGCGGCTGGAGAACACCGTGCGCTGGCAATGGCGGCAGGACGACGTCGCCATCTGGGACAACCGTGCCACGCAGCACTACGCCATCAACGATTACGGCAACCAGCCGCGCGTGGTGCGCCGCGTGACGGTGCACGGCGACACGGCCATCTCCGTGGACGGCACACGCAGCACGCAACTGCGCCGCCCCGAGGCTACCAACGATGCGCACATCGACGCACTGGTGGCCGCCGCGCACTGAGTTCAGCCGGCCGCCTGCTGCACCAGCCGGTGGTAGAAGCGGATCAGCTCCACCAGGTTGGCCTCGGTGATGCGTTCGTTGGTGCCATGAAAGCGCGGCAGGTCTTCGGGCCGCGCGCGCACCGGCGAAAAGCGATACACATGGTCGGCAATCCCGGTCATGTGGCGCGAATCCGTGGCACCGATCATCAGGCCCGGCGCCACCACCGTGCCCGGAAACAGCTCACGCACCGTCTTGTTGATCAACTGATACGACGCCGACTGCGTGGGCGACACGGGCGACGCCTCGCTTGAGCCGGGCAGCTTGCTCAGTTCGAACTTGCCCTGCGGCGCGGCGGTCTTGGCGGCGTCTTCCACGTGCGCGGTGACGGACGCAATGGTGTCGCCGGGCAGCAGGCGGAAATTGACCGTGGCCTCGGCGCGGCCCGGCAGGACGTTGTCTTTGTTGCCGGCCTGCACGATGGTCAGCGCTGTGGTGGTGCGCAGCATGGCGTTGGAGCTGCCGGACGCTTCCAGCTGCTTCTGCACCATCGGCCCGAACAGCCACAGGTTCGACAGCGCGACGCGGCTGAAACCGTGCATTTCGGGTGCCAGCGTGGCAAACATCTCCTGCGCAACGCCGCGGATGCCGGCGGGCAGCTGATCGTCGTCCAGCCGCTTGAGCGTGGCGCTCATCATGGCGATGGCGCTCTGGCCGGGCGGCGGCGGCATCGACGAATGCCCCGGCGTTGCCGCCACCTTCAGCTGCACCGAGAGAAAACCCTTTTCCGCCACCCCGATCAGCGCGGCCGGCTTGGTCAGGCCCGGCAGCACGCCCTCGGTAATCAGCAGCCCTTCGTCGATCACGAAATCGAGCCGCTCGCCACGCGACTTGAGCAGCGCGGCGATCTGCCGGGCGCCGCGGTCGCCGCCCACTTCCTCGTCGGCGCCAAAGGCCAGGTGGATGGTGCGGCGCGGCTGGAAACCGCCGGCGGCCAGCAGCTCGATGGCTTCCATCTGCGAGATCAGGTTGCCCTTGTCGTCCCACGCGCCGCGGCCCCAGACCATGCCGTCCTTCACCACGCCGGCAAAGGGCGGCTCCGTCCAGTCGCCCTCGGTGCCGGGGGCGATGGGCACGACGTCCTGGTGCGCCATCAGCATGATGGGCTTCAACGACGGGTCGGAGCCCTTCCACGTGTAAAGCAAGGCGAAATCGCCCACGAGTTCGCGCTGGAGCACTGCGTGGGCCCTGGGGTAACGCGCCTGCAGCATGGCGTGCAGCTGGCGGAACTGGTCGGCGTTCAACTGCGCGTCGGTGACGCTGGAGACCGTGCGGGCGCGCACGGCTTCGGCCAGGTGCGCCGCTGCCGCAGCACCGTCCACCGCCACCGGCGTCACGGGCGGCACATCGAGCTGGCGCGAGCCGTGCCGCCACGTATTGACGGCCACGCACAGCGCCAGCACGACCACCACCGCAACCACCGCCAACAGCAGCCGCCCGACCACTGCGCCGCGACGCTTCGTCCATGCATTCATTGGGAATCCGCTCCTCATGGTGAACTGCCCTGCGGGCCTCTTCGCACCGCCTCCGGATGACAAGTATCACTGCAACCCGGTGCAGTGGCCATCACGCCGAGGGGCGGGTTTCCCAGGGTTACAATGCAGCGAACACTTGTGAACAGTCTTGCCGATGTGTTCGGCAGCTTCCGGCAACCCTCCCCCGCCATGAAACTCCAGATCGACGCCACCACCGGCGTGCCCATCGCCGACCAGATCGTGGCCGGCGTGCAGGCGTGGATCCGCGACAACGACGTCCGGCCCGGCGCCAGGCTGCCGTCCATCCGGCACATGGCGGCAGAGTACGGCATCAGCCGCTTCCCGGTGATCGAAGCGTATGACCGGCTCGTGTCGCTGGGCCTGCTGGACTCGCGCCACGGCTCGGGCTTCTACGTGGCCGAAAGCGGGCTGACCGGGCGCGACGGACGCGGCTGGTCAGACCCGCGCCGCGCGGAGGCCGAGTCCAAGCACATCTTCGAGCAGTTCAGCTATCCCGACGGCATGCTCAAGCTCGGCGGTGGTTTCGTGCCGGCCGACTGGCGCGACGTCGATGGCCTCACGCAGGCCATCCGCCAGGTCTCGCGCACGGATACGCACGCCGTCATCGACTACTCCACGCCGCTTGGCAACACCACGCTACGCCACCAGGTCATGATGCGTGCGCGTCAGCTCGGCATCCACGCCGAGCCCGCCAATGTGCTCATCACCGCGGGCACGAGCCAGGCCATCGACCTCGTCATCCGCCACATGCTCAAGCCCGGGGACACCGTCTTCGTGGAAGACCCCGGCTACTACACCGTGTTCGGCCTGCTGCGGCTGCTGGGCGTGAAGCTGGTCGGCATTCCGCGCAAGGCCGACGGGCCGGACGTCGAGGTGGCCGAAGCCATGCTGCGCGAGCATCGCCCCAAGCTGTTCTTCATCAACAGCGTGCTGCAGAACCCCACCGGTTCCACGGTGTCGCCGCCGGTGGCATTCCGGCTGCTGGAACTCGCGCGGCGCCACGGCTTCGTGTTCCTGGAAGACGACATCTTTGCCGACCTGCAGGCCGAGCCGACCGCCCGCCTCGCCACGCTGGACCAGATGGAGCACGTGATCTACGTGGGCGGTTTTTCCAAGACCGTGTCGGCGTCATTGCCGGTCGGCTACCTGATCGCCAAGCGCGAGCTGGTGCACGACCTGACCAACGTGAAGATGCTCACCAGCGTAGGCGGTTCGCGCTTTGCCGAAGCCGTGGTCGCCACGCTGCTGGAGCGAGGCGCGTATCGCAAGTACGTCGAACGGCTGCGCCAGCGCGCGGGGGATTCGGTCATCGCCTCGCTCGATGCGCTGGCCGACGCGGGCTGGGAGGTGTTTCACCATCCGTCGGGCGGCAACTTCCTGTGGGCGCGCGTGCCGCATGTCGACGATTCGCGCGACCTTGCCGCCATGGCGGAAAAGCACGGTGTGACGCTCGCCCCCGGCCACTACTTCCGGCCCAACATGGAGGTGTCGCCGTGGGTGCGCATCAACAGCGCGTATGCCACCGAACCGCGCGCGCTTGCCTTCCTGCGGGAGGCCGGCAAACGGGCGACGCGCAAGCGCCCCTGAATACGCGCGGGCATGACCGTTGCGGCACGGTAGCCGTCCGCCGTCCACTCAGGAGCCCCGTCATGCACTCCGACAAATTCCGCTCTGCCCGCCCGCCGCTGCCCGCAGACAGCACCTACGTCGCCGGCCCGGTACCGACGGACCCGGTGCAGCAGGCTTCACAGCGCATCCGCTCGGTCGATACGGCCGGCACCGAGGCGTCCGACAATACCGTGGATACCGACGGCAAGAGCCTGGAAGCCGCCAAGGACCCATCGCAGTGGCAAGACAACGTCATCTATTCGAACGCGTCGCTCACCAATGCCCACCCGGACGACCCCGACTCGCCCATTGCCGGCATCGACAGCCGGCCCAGTCAGGGGCAGCCGACCGTGGCTGCGGCGGCCGGACACAAGGTCGTGCACAAGGGCGTCGTCGACGAGACGGTGCGCAATGGCACGCGCGCCGCGCGGCGTTTCTCGCTGGAAGACGATGAGGGGGAGCCCCGATCGGAATGACAGCGCCGGCGTGAAGGCGACGATCTGCGGCGGCCACGCAGGGGCGCCTGGCCGTGTGAAAACAAAAAAGGCAGCCGGACCAGGGCTGCCGAAGGAGACACCACCGCGCTCAGTGCGCGACAGCGTTGAAATTGGGCGGCCGCCGATCGACGAACGCCCGGAACGCCTCATGCGCCTCGGGCGATTTCAGGCGCCGCGCAAAGCAGGCGCTCTCCGCGTCCATCTGCTGCTTGAGCAGCTCGGCGTTGCGCATCAGGCGCTTGGTTTCGGTGAGTGCGCCCAGCGGCTGGCGCGCCAGTCGCTCGGCAATCGCCCTCGCCTCGGTGCCGAGCTGGTATAGCGGCACCACGCGGTTGGCCAGGCCCCACGCAAGCGCCGACTGCGCGCTCACCGCATCGCCCAGGGCGAACATCTCGAATGCGCGCACATGACCAAGGCGCGCCGGCATCAGCAGGCTCGATGCAGCCTCCGGCACCAGCGCCAGGTTGACGAACGGCGTGGAGAGCTGCGCGTCGTCGGCCAGCAGCACGAAGTCGCAATGCAGCAGCATCGTTGTGCCGATGCCCACCGCACGCCCCTGCACCGCCGCCACCAGCGGGCGCGTGGCGCGCGCAAGCGCATGCAGAAAGCGGATGACGTTGCGCTCACCGCTGCCGCTGCCGGCGGACACGGCAATCGAAGCAAACTCGCCGATGTCGTTGCCGGCCGAGAACATGTCGCCCTCGGCGCGCAGCAGCACCACGCGGACGGCGCTGTTGTGCTCGGCCGCCTCCAGCGCGTCGGCCAGCGCCCCGTACATCGCATCGGTGATGGCGTTCTTCTTGTCGGCGCGGGCCAGGGTGAGGGTCAAGATGCCATCGGCGTGCTGCCGCTGGATGTGTTCGGTCATTGCTCGTCTCCGGTGGGGAACTTGGTTTGCAGGCTGGCGAGCCAGCGGGCGACAACGTCGATCTCGGCGTCGGTAAAACCTTCGGTCAGGCGCGCGTTCAGTTCGGTCAGGCCCTTGCGCGTTTCGACGAGTGCGGCGCGGCCGGCCGGCGTGAGCCAGAGCTGCCACGCGCGGCCGTCCCTGGCGTCGGGGCGGCGCTCGATGAGGCCGGCGTCGGCGGTGCGGTCCACGAGGCCGCTCATGGCGGAAGGGCCGAGGTCCAGCGCGGCACCGGCTTCGCGCATCAGCGCTCCGTCGTTCTTCTCCAGGAAGAACAGCAGGCCGGACTGGGCAGCGGTCACGCCCTCGCCGGTGCGCGTCTGGATCCAGCGCTGCAGGCGGCGCTGCCCGACGTTGATGAGATAGACGAGGCGGCGATCGGGTGCGGTCATGCGGCTTGCACCTCAGCGCGATGTGCTGCGGCGCGCTCGCTCAGCCAGTCCGCCAGGCCGGGCCAGAGCGTGGCGGAAAACTGCGGGCGGAAGAAGCCCATGTGCCCGACCGGCCCGCCGGCCTGCGCAGGCGCGATCTGCCGGCGCTCGACCCGGGTGTTCGTGAAGTGCATCGTGAGCGCATGGATGGCGGCGGGCGTGGCCCAGGGGTCGTCGTCAAAGCCGTAGACGAGCACTGGATGCGTGACGCGGTTGAAGCGCCCGATGGCGCCGAGCGTCGGGTCGTCGAAGAAATAGCGCGGCATGCTGGCCCAGGCGCCCCACTCGATCGCCACGCCACCCGGGAGGTCTTCGCCCAGGCCCAGGCGCTTGCCGGGCACATAGCCGATCAGCCGGGCAAACAGCGGGCCCACGCCGCGCAGGATGAGCTCGACACGCCAGCGCTCCGCCCGGCTGCGGATGAAGCGCGAGTTGCCCGTATGCGAGGCCACCTGCACAACGCCGGCGACGTCCCAATCCGCACAGCACAGGCCGATGGCGTGGCCGCCGACCGAATGCCCGATCGCCAGTTGCGGCAGCTGCGGATACCGCGCCCGCGCCCAGCGCATCACGCCGTCTGCGTCGAGCAACGCCCAGTCGCGCATGCGGGCGGCAAAGCGACGCAGGCTGCTGGGCCGCGACGCGCCGATGCCTCGGTAGTCGTACGTGATGGCGTGAAAGCCGCGCGATGCCAGGAACGTGGCGAACGCCTGGTAGATGCGCTGCGGCACACCGGTGGCCGGGTGCATGACCACCACGCCCTGCGGTGTTCCGGCCGCCTGCCAGAGCATGGCGCCGAGCGGGTAGCCGTCTCCGGCGGGAATGGTGTGCGGCGTGCCGTCCATCGGATCGATTATTTCGTATGCGAAGTTTTTACTTTGTATGCGAAGTAAATGCCGCCGTCAACCTTCAAACAATGAAGTCCTTGCTTAACTATCCGGGGCCACTATAGTTAACAACATGCTTAACCATGACACTTCTCTCGATCTCGCCTTCCAGGCGCTGGCCGATGGCAACCGGCGCGCGATGCTGGTGCAGCTCGTGCGCGGGCCGGCTTCCGTGAGCGAGCTGGCCGAGCCGCTCGACATCTCGCTGCCGGCCGTGATGCAACACCTGGCGGTGCTGGAAAACTCCGGTCTCGTGCGATCGGAAAAGGTGGGCCGCGTGCGCACGTGCCGTATCGAACCCGGGGCGCTGAGCCTCGCTGAGCAGTGGATCAACCAACGACGCCTGGAGTGGGAGCAGCACTTCGACCGCCTGGGCGCTTACCTCGAAACACTCAAGACCCAAGGAGACACGCATGACGACGACCGTTGACCAGCCCGCAGGCACTGCGCTGCCCCCACTCGTGATGTCGCGCACCTTCCCCGTCTCGCGCGACTGGGTCTTCCAGGCCTGGAGCACCGCTGAACACATCAAGCGCTGGTTCTGCCCGATGCATTTCACGGTGCCCGATGCGACGGTCGAGTTTCGCGTGGGCGGCAAGTTTGACGTGTGCATGCGCTCGCCCGAAGGGCAAGACCACTGGTCGCGCGGGCACTTCCTGGAGATCGCGCCCAACGCGCGCCTGGTCATCGACATGAACGTGGTGGACGCCGACAACCGCCCGCTGATGAACGCCCACACCGTCGTCACGTTTGCCGAAGACTGCGGCGGCACGCGCATGGAGGTCACGCAGACCCACACGCCGCTGGCTCCGATTGCCGAGATGATGATCAAGGGTGCGTCCGAAGGCTGGAAGCAGACGCTGGACAAGCTGGAGCGCGAAGCCGCGCGCGTGCCGTTGGCCGATGGCGTCCAGCGCTCGGTCGTGCATGCGACGTTCACCGTGGAGCGCACGTATGACGCACCGCGCTCGCGCGTCTTCAAGGCGCTCACCGACCCGTCGGCCAAGGCCAAATGGTTTGCCGGCGGCAACGGCTACACGCAGCTCGTGCGCGAAATGGACGCCCGCCCCGGCGGCCGCGAAGTGCTCAAGGGCCGGTGGGACAGCGGTGTGGTGTCCAGCTTCGAGGCCACGTACCACGACGTCATTCCGGACGAGCGCGTCGTCTACTCGTACGTGATGCACCTGGACGATCGCAAGATCTCCGCCTCACTCGCCACGCTCGAGCTGAAGCCCGCCAACGATGGCGCTGGCACACGCCTCGTCATGACCGAGCAAGGCGCCTTCCTCGACGGCTACGACGATGCCGGATCGCGCGAGCGCGGCACGCAGTTCCTGCTCGACATGCTGGGCAATTCGCTCAAGGACTGAGCCTCTGCAATACGTCGCCCGCGATCACCGCCAACGTGAAGGCCGCGCCCACGATCAGCACCGCCGCCCATAGCACGCCGCCCAGGTGCGCCAGAAGCGCCTGGCGCGGCGTCATTTTGCATACTGCGCGAGGCCATGGCCGAACGACCAGTTCTCGGGCAGCACCTCCACGAGGTTGATGAAGACGTCTTCGGGCCGTATGCCAGGCTTGTCGCCCAGCAGCTCGACGATGCGGCGATAGAGCGCCTGCTTCTGCTCAAGATTGCGCGTGTTGTTGGCGGTGATCTGGAGGATCACAACGTCGTCGCTGCGCGCGATGCCGAAGTACGTTGGGCTGACGCTGAAGGTGCTGGCGTCGTGCTCGGTGAGCGTCATGAAGCGGTCGTCCTCCGGCACGTTGAACGTCTCCCGCATCGCGCGATAGACGCCGTCGAAAATGGCCTGGTGATACGCGGCAGGCTTGCCCCGCCGCAACGACACTTGAACGAGAGGCATGGTGGGCTCCGGGGTGAGGATGCGCACAGCATGCTCCGAATTGTTCATTTCAAAAAGCCATCCTAAGATATTTCAGTCATTGCAGTTCTTAATGATTGAACGATGAAGATGCTCGATCTGGAGGCCGTGCAGGCCTTCGTGCTGACGGCCGACCTGAAGAGCTTCACCCGCGCCGCGGAGGCCATGGACTCCACACAATCGGCCGTGAGCTTGAAGATCAAGCGGCTGGAGGATGCGCTCGGCCGTCGCCTGCTGGAGCGCACGCCACGCGTGGTGCGGCTCTCGCAGGATGGGGCTGCCTTCCTGGGCGCGGCGCGCGAGCTCGTCGCAGCGCACGAAGGCGCGCTTGGGGCGTTTGGAGTGGAACGGCGGCGGCTGTCGGTCGGTATCAGCCACCACATCGTTGGCGCGGAGCTGCCGCGCCTGCTGCGCCAGATGGGGTTGGCCGAACCGTCGCTGACGCTGGAGATCCGCATTGCCAGCTCCTGGGAGATCCTCGAGACCTTCGACAACGGCGGCCTGGACGCCGCGATCGTGCTGCGCCACGACAATCGGCGCACCGACGGCGATGTGCTCATGGAAGAGCCGTTCGGCTGGATGGCCGCGCCAGACTTCACGCGGCATGCCGGCGAGCCGATCCGGCTCGCCATGCAGTCGGAATCCTGCCGCGTGCGCCAGATGGCGGTGGCCGCGCTCGATCAGGCAGGCATTGCGTGGCAGGAGGTGTTCATCGGCGGCGGGGTCGCCACCGTGGGGGCCGCCGCTGCGGCGGGCCTGGCCGTCGCGGCGCTGAGCCGCCGGGTGGCGCCGCCCGGCACCGTCGACATGACGGGGCCGCTGGGCTTGCCGCCGCTGCCTGCGCGCAGCGTGGTGCTGCATTCGCGGCTGGCCGACACGGTCGCGACCAAGGCGCTGCGCACGTTTGCCTCCGCGCTGCGCGCCACGGCGGCGCGCTGAGCGTTACTGCTTCTGCACCGCCACGCTGCCGATCGAATAGCCCGCGCCAAACGAGCAGATCATGCCCAGGTCGCCCGTCTTCAAGTCGGCGCGATGACGGTGGAACGCAATGATCGAGCCGGCCGATGCCGTGTTGGCGAATTCATCCAGAATGACCGGCGCCTCGTCGGCCGAGGCATCGTGCCCAAGCAGGCGCTTGCCGATCAGCTGGTTCATCGCCAAGTTGGCCTGATGCAGCCAGAAGCGCCGCACATCCGCGGGCGCATGGCCGAGCGCCTGCAGATGCGCGGCGATGTGCTCGGCCGCCATCGGGCAGACTTCCTTGAAGACCTTGCGGCCCTCCTGGCGGAAGAGCTGGTCGCGGTCGTCGGGGTTGCGGTCTTCGCTGCGTGAGAGGTAGCCGGCGTTGTTGCGGATGTTGTTGGAAAAGCGCGTCGCGCACTGGGTGCCGAGCACACGCCAGGCGTCGGTGGAGCGCGTCTCCTGGGCGCGTTCCACCAGCACGGCCGTGCAGACATCGCCAAAGATGAAATGGCAATCGCGGTCTTTCCAGTCGAGGTGGCCGGAGGTGATCTCGGGGCTCACGACCAGCGCCGCGCGGGCCGTGCCGCTGCGCACCGCGTTGATCGCCTGCTCCAGCCCGAACGTGGCCGACGAACACGCGACGTTCATGTCGAACGCATAGCCGCCCGCGCCAATGCCGTTCTGGATTTCCACGCCCAATGCCGGATACGGCCGCTGGAAGTTCGACGTTGCGCAGATCAGCATGTCGACGTCGGCAGCGTCGCGCCCGGCAGCGGCCAGCGCCTCGCGGGCGGCGGCCACGCCAATTTCTGCCTGCAGCGACAGCACGTCGTCCGGGCGTGGAGCGAGCTTCGGGCGCATGCGCGCCGGGTCCAGCACGCCGGTCTTTTCCACCACGTAGCGCTGGCGGATGCCCGAGGCCTTCTCGATGAATTCGGCGGACGAAGGTTGCAGCGGCGCCAGCTCTCCTGCTGCAATCGCCGCGGCATGCGCGTCGTTGTAGCGCTGCGCGTATGCATTGAACGAGGCGACCAGCTCCTCGTTGGTGATGACCTCCGGCGCAACCCAGAGCCCCGTCCCGCTGATGACAACGTCGTGCATACCCGCTTTTTGTGAAATTTTGGTGGCGGCGACGATAGCACATCGGACCTGCGCGGCGGCCGGTCGCGTCTGGTCGTTTACATCTAACGCCGGGCGCTGCCCTGCCCGTCTCAGTTCAGGCCGTCGGACTATTCATTTTATGCATTACCGGTCATTCAAAGAATAAATTTCAAAAATAGTGCGGGGGCCGCTAATCTGGATCCCCTTCGGTTTTGGCAGACGGCGATGGCGGAGCTCTATCTCGTACGGCATGGACAGGCGTCCTTCGGCGCGGCCGATTATGACCAGCTTTCCGAGCTCGGCCACCAGCAGAGCGTCTGGCTCGGCGAGTACTTCGCGCGGCACGACATCGTATTCGACCGCATCGTCTGCGGGACGCTGCGCCGTCACGAGCAGACCGTCGACGGCATCCTGCGCGGCATGGGCGCGGCCGGCACGGCGTACGAGCAGCATGCCGGCCTGAACGAATACGACTTCCAAGGGCTGTTTGCCGCACTGGGCGAGGACTTTCCCGAGCTGACGAAGCTCGCTTCGGGGTCGATGCGCGACCATTACCGCGCGCTCAAGCAGGTGCTGCATCTGTGGTCGGACGACAAGATCCGCGGGCCGCTGCCCGAGACATGGGCCGCATTCCAGCAGCGCGTGGCCGACGCGCGGGCCGCCATCCAGCGCGGCAGCGGGCAGCGCGTGCTTGCCGTCAGCTCGGGCGGCCCGATTGCCGTGATGGCACAGCAGGTCCTGCAAGCGCCGCCTACGAGCGCCATCGCGCTCAACCTGCAGATCCGCAACAGCAGCGTCTCTCAGTACTTCTTCAATGCGGAATCGTTCCAGCTTGCCACGTTCAACGGCATTCCGCACCTGGACGACCCGCAGCGGCGCGCTTTCCACACTTACGGCTGAACACCTGAACGGCGGCCGACCCGACCACCATTGGAGGAGCACAACATGAGCACCAGCCTGTTCGATCTGACCGGAAAAATCGCGCTCGTCACCGGCGCGAGCCGCGGCATTGGCGAAGAAATCGCCAAGCTGCTCGCCCAGCAAGGCGCCTACGTGATCGTCTCGAGCCGCAAGCTGGCCGACTGCGAGGCCGTGGCCGAGGGCATCCGCGCATCGGGCGGCAAGGCCGAAGCGCTGGCCTGCCACGTCGGGCGCATGGAAGACATCGAGGCGGCCTTCGCGCAGATTCGCAACACGCACGGCCGGCTCGACATCCTGGTCAACAACGCGGCGGCCAACCCCTACTTTGGCCACATTCTCGACACCGACCTCGCGGCCTACGAAAAAACCGTGGAGGTCAACGTGCGCGGCTATTTCTTCATGTCGGTCGAGGCCGGCAAGATGATGCGCGCGCAGGGCGGCGGTGCGATCGTCAACACGGCGTCGGTCAACGCGCTGCGGCCGGGTGACAAGCAAGGCATCTACTCCATCACCAAGGCGGCGGTCGTCAACATGACACGCGCCTTCGCCAAGGAATGCGGGCCGCTGGGCATCCGCGTCAACGCGCTGCTGCCGGGCCTGACCAAGACCAAGTTTGCCGGTGCTCTGTTCGAAGACAAGGCCACGTACGAACGCTGGATCAACGAGATCCCGCTGCGCCGCCATGCCGAGCCCCGCGAGATGGCCGGCACGGTGCTGTATCTCGTCTCCGACGCGGCGAGCTACACCAACGGCGAATGCATCGTCGTCGATGGCGGCATGACGGTCTAAGATGCACGGATTGCACGTGCACCAGGACGCCGCACCATGAATACCGCCATCCAGCGCGCCGACTTCGGCCGCGTGTCCGTCTTCTTTGGCGAGAAGCGCGGGAAGTATCCCGACGGCAACCAGGTCGTCATCCGGGGTGCGGACACACTGGCGGCCTTCGACACGCCGATCGTCTCCAACCACATCGGCCCGGAGTTCGACGCGACGGAACTGGTGGTGATGGGCCACGCGCATGAAGACCACATGGCGGGCCTGCATCGCCTTCCGCACGCCAGCGTGCATGTGAACGAAGCCGACCTGGCTGCAGTGCGCAGCTGGGCGGGCATGGTCGCCCACTACGGCATCGACGAGGCACAGGCCCCGGCGATGCTGGCGAACATCCAGCGGGATTTCTTCTACGCGCCGCGCCCCGATGCACAAGGCTACACAGATGGCGCCACGTGGGGCCTGGGCCGCGCGCAGATCCGCGCGTACCACATGCCGGGGCACACTGCCGGCCATACCGTCCTGGTGGTCGAGCCGGAAGGCGTGGCCTTTATCGGCGACATCGACCTGACCGGCTTCGGCCCTTATTACGGCGATGCCTGCTCCAGCCTGCGCGATTTCCGCCGCAGCCTGGAGCGGCTGCCCGACATTCGGGCCAAGGTGTGGGTGACGTCGCACCACCGCGGCATCTACACCGACCGCGACCATTTCCTGCGCGACCTCGCCGCCTACACCGCCAAGCTCGATGAACGTGAACAGCGCTTGCTGGCGATGCTGCATTCGTCTCCGAAAACATTGGGGCAACTGGTCGAGCAGCGCCTGCTGTATCCGCCGGGCCACGAGGCCCTGTGGGTGGTGAGCGCCGAGACGCGCACGATCTCGCAGCACTTGGCCGAGCTCGGGCGCGATGGCCGCGTGCGGATGGATGACGAGGGGCGCTATCACGCCAATTGAGGGCCCCGATTGCAGGGGCGCGGCACGCGTGCAACGCATCCTTGCAATCCGCGGGTAACTGTATATATTTACAGTAACTGTAAATTTGTACAGCCCATCATGGACGACCTGATCCGCATCGAAAACGAGTATGACCGCCAGACCGTGGCATGGCTGCGTGAGCGCCTGGGCGATCAAGCCTTGTGCGAAGTCGTGATGCGCATGGGCGGGCGCGGGCGGCCGTATGCGTCGGAGGTGTGCCGCACGCTGAGCCTGACGCCGCCGCCGCGCAAACGCGCAACGCGTGCGCGGCCGCTCAACCGGGCCGTGGGCGAGTCGTATCTCGCGACCATCCGCGCCATCCTGGGCGGGTCAAACCGCCACGCGGCAGTCTAGGCGGCCAGCGTCGCCGCTGTTTCCTCGCGCAGCCACGCCAGCCAGGCGCCGGCAGCGCTGTCGGGAGCAATCGGTGCGTCTGCCAGCAGGCAATATGCGGAACCGTCCCGCCGGAACCCCTGGGGCGCCACGAGGCGGCCGTCCTTGAGGTCGTCGCCGGCCATCAGCTTGGACGCGATCGCAACGCCCTGCCCAGCCAGGGCCGCCTGCAGACTCAGGTAGAAGTGTTCATAGCGCGCCTCGGGCAAGCGGCCGCGTGGGCGCGCGAGCCCGCTGACGCGCCACCAGGTCTGCCAGGCGTCGGGGCGCGTAGCGGTATGCAGCAGACGCCGTCGCGCCACGGTGTCGGTTGACGGCGCGTGCACGGGGCCGATCCATTCGTCGCAGATCGGTGCTGCGTGCACATGCGCGGGCCACGCGAAATCGTTGCGGCGCACCGCCACGTCGACGCCGGTGCGCTTGAAATCAATGGGACCGCCGGCGGCAAACAGATGCACCTGCACGTGCGGGTGCCGTGCCTGGAAGCGCGACAGACGGGGGATCAGCCAGCGCATCGCCAGCGTCGGCTCGCAGGAAACCACCAGCGTGGAAGACGCCGCGCGGCGCGCGATCCGGTCGATGCTATCCGTGAGAATCGAGAACGCATCGGCAGCCGCCGCGCGCAACTGCTCGCCGGCCGGCGTAAGGAAGACGGCACGGTTGCGCCGCGCGAACAGCGCCACGCCCAGCGAGTCTTCCAGAAGCCGTATCTGGCGGCTGACAGCTCCATGCGTGACATGCAGTTCCTGCGCGGCACGTACAAAGCTGCCATGCCGCGCGGCGGCTTCGAACACACGCAAGGTATTGAGCGGCGGAAGTGCCATCTGTGAGTTTTCATCACTGAAATACGGCATCATAAATCGATTTTCAGCGATCACCGGCGCGGCCAGAATCTGCGCATCCCGACTCTGCGCAGGCTGCCCAACATGGCCGAACTCGTTGCCGTTGCCGTCATCACACTTCTGGCCGTCATCAGCCCGGGCGCCGACTTCGCCATGGTCACGCGCAACAGCCTGCTGTACGGCCGCCGTGCCGGCGTGCTGTGCGCGCTTGGCATTGCGCTCGGCGTGCAGGTGCACGTGTTCTATACGATGTTCGGTGTGGGGCTGCTGATTGCCCATGCGCCGGCACTGCTCCATGGCATCAAGCTGGTGGGCGCCGCCTATCTGGTGTGGATCGGCTGGAAGACGCTGTCTGCCACGGCACCCTTGCCCGGCGAAAATTCAGCCGGGCCTGCGGCGCCTCGTGCGCTATCCACTGTGGCGGCCCTGCGCCTGGGCTTTTTCACCAACGCGCTGAACCCCAAAACGACGCTCTTCGTCGTCAGCACATACACGCAGTTGGTTCACCCAGGCACGCCGCTGGCCGCGCAGTTCGGCTATGGGCTGTTCATGTCGACGGCGCATGCGGCGTGGTTTGCGCTGGTCGCTACGGTGTTTGCCTCTGGCGCGTTGCGGCGCTCCCTCGTGGCACGGCAGCGGACCGTGGATCGCATCATCGGCATGATCCTCATCGGGCTCGGGTTGGCGCTTGGCCTCGCGCGGCTCGCCTGACGCCGCACCCAGCGTGGGCGCATTGCGACGCCCACTCCACCCGCTGCGCACGCCGCGATTGAGCCTGGCAGCCCGTTGCTCTACCTTGGAAAGACCAGCGATCGCTCGCCGCGCTCCGGCGCGCGGTCGCTTTCTGGTTGGCTTCCGCGGGGCGATTCATGCTGCATACGCTTTCCAGGCTGTGGTGGGTGCTCGCGCTGCGCGGCATGTGTGCGCTGCTGATCGGCGTTGGCGCGTTTGTCGTGCCGGCGGCCACGCTCGCGGCGCTGGTGCTGGCGTTTGGTGCGTATGCGCTGGTCGAAGGGTGTCTGCTGCTGGCCACGTCGTTTGGCAGCCACACACCATCGCATGACCGCTGGCCGCTGGTGCTGCAGGGGCTCCTTGGCGTGGCGGTCGGTGTGCTGACGCTGATCCACCCTGCCGTGACGGCGCTGGGCCTGTTGCTGTACATCGCCGCATGGCTGCTTGCGCACGGTGTACTGCAGATCGTCGTGGCAGTGCGCCTGCGTGAAGAACTCGCCGGCGAGTGGTGGCTGATCCTGGGCGGCATCGCGAGCGTGCTGCTGGCCGGCTGGCTGCTGTGGGGGCCCGAGGCCGGCGTGCTGGCCGTGTTGTGGTGGATCGGCGCATGGGCCATCGTGTGGGGCATCGCGCTGATCCTGGCCGCGCTGCGGGTGCGCAACTGGGGACGCAGCGGATCCGCACGGGCGTTTGCATGACGCCGCGCCCGTCATGTCTGCGCCCTTCCGAGACCGCCTTGACGCCGGCCGGCAATTGGCCGATGCACTGGCCTCGCTCAAGCTGGGCGAGCCGCGCGTCGTGCTGGCGCTGCCCCGTGGCGGCGTGCCCGTCGGCCACGCGATCGCGCGGGCCGTGCAAGCGGTGCTCGGCGTGCTGCTCGTGCGCAAACTCGGGGCGCCGTTGCAGCCGGAACTGGCGCTCGGGGCGCTGGCAGACTGCGGCGCCGGGATGCCGCCCCACGTGGAATGGAATACCGCCCTGCTCCGCACCCTCGCGCCGACGCAAGCGTACCTGGACGCCGTGACGACGCAGGAGCTGGCCGAGATGGAGCGCCGGCGCGCACGCTACGGCGTCACGCCGACGCCCTTGGCGGGCGCGACGGTCATCGTCACGGACGATGGCGTTGCCACCGGCGCGACGGTGCGCGCGGCGCTTGGCGCCGTACGGGTCGCACGCCCCGCACGGCTGGCGCTGGCCGTGCCGGTCGCGCCCGACACCACATGGCAAGCGCTGCGCGCCGAAGTCGATGACGGCGTTTGCCTGATCGCGGCGCCCGACCCGAGCTTTCAGGCCGTCGGCCAGTACTACCGCAATTTCGACCAGACCGAAGACAGTGAAGTGATCGCGCTGCTGGCCGATGCGCGGCAGCGCAACCACTGAGGTTCAGTGCGGATTCAGGCGGCCTGCAGGCGCTTGCGCTCGATGTCCGGCAGGAACACCGTCAGCAGGCCGATCAGCGGCAGGAACGAGCACAGGTGATAGACGTAGTAGATGTCAGTCGCATCGGCCAGCTTGCCGAGCACGGCCGCGCCAATGCCGCCCAGCCCGAACGCAAACCCGAAGAACAGGCCGGACACCATCCCCACCTTGCCCGGGATCAGCTCCTGCGCATACACGAGGATGGCCGAGAACGCCGAGGCCAGCACCAGCCCGATGATCACCGTCAGCACGGCCGTCCAGAACAGGTTGGCGTACGGCAGCAGCAGCGTGAACGGCGCCACACCCAGGATCGACACCCAGATCACCAGCTTGCGGCCGACGCGGTCGCCGATGGGGCCGCCCACGATCGTGCCCACCGCCACCGAGAACAGGAAGAGGAACAGGAACAGCTGCGACGTCTGCGCCGACAGCTGGAACTTGGTGATCAGGTAGAACGTGTAATAGCTGTTCAGGCTGGCGAGGTAGAAGTACTTGGAGAACAGCAGCACCACCAGCAGCGTCATCGCAAACGCCACCTGCCCGCCCGACAGCTTCACGGCCGCATGCGCGCGCGCACCCGCCTTGCGGCCATGGCCAGCCGCACGCTCGCGCTTGTACCAGCCGCCCACGTGGTACAGCACAAAGATGGCGACGAGCGCCGCAATCGAGAACCACGCCAGGCTGTGCTGCCCATACGGCATGATGATGAGCGCGGCCAGCAGCGGCCCCATCGCGCTGCCCACGTTGCCGCCCACCTGGAACAGCGACTGCGCCAGCCCGTGCCGCCCGCCCGACGCCATGCGCGCCACGCGCGACGACTCCGGGTGGAAGATCGACGAACCCGTGCCCACCAGCGCCGCCGCCAGCAGCAGCATCCCGAAGTTGGGCGCCATCGACATCAGCAGCAGCCCCACCAGCGTGAAGCCCATGCCCACCGCCAGCGAATACGGCTTCGGGTGCTTGTCGGTATACAGCCCGACCATCGGCTGCAGCAGCGATGCCGTGATCTGGTACACGAGCGTGATCAGACCGATATGGGCGAAGTCGAGCTGGAAGTTGCTCTTGAGCAGCGGATAGATCGCCAGGATCAACGACTGCATCATGTCGTTGAGGAAGTGCGCGAAGCTGATGGCGCCGATCACGCCAAAGCCGGTCTTGTCAGCCTGCGCGGAGGCGGCTGTGCCGTTTGCGGTGGTTTGCATGATGGATGTGCGGTGAAGAGTGGAAGCGAGACGGCAACGAGGCGTTGCGACCTCGAATCTTGCGCCTAAACGGTGCAGGCGCGTTACCGCACATTCGACAATGATTAGCGCGAACCGGACAATTTATTGTCGGAGCAGAAGCGTCAGGCCTGCGCACGCCGTCTGCTCCGCCAGCACACCGATCGCCCGTAAACCCGCGCCACGCTTGCCTCGGCAGACAGCCAGCCTGTTAGCCGTTTTCGCACACGGGGCTACTCCGTTCGGAGCATGGCCCGTCAGGAGACGCTTTCTATACTCGCCAGCATGGAGCGCTGCACGACGCGTCATGCGCCAGTGCCGACGCCAAGACGGAACCGCTGCGCACGCACATGCCCGCACGGGACTCCGCAAACCGAGCCCGTGACCGGCACGCCACGATGCCGTACATCGGCCACCATGGGAGGGGAGCCATGATGATCCTGCTAACGGGAACGCTTTGCCGCGCGATGGGAGACCTCTTCTATCAGGCCTTGCTCGACGACCGCGTCGTCTGCTGCTTCGTGACCTCTGAAGCGGTGGATGTCACGGGCAGCGGCATGCGCCCTGCCCCCGCGGCATCCTTCCCGTGTACCGACCCTCGGCTCGCTGACGTCTCTCGGTCAGCGGGTTATTGCGCGCCCCTCGTCCCGTAGGGCGCGCCCTTTTCTGCCGATGCCGTCAGCGCGGGGGCGCTGGCGCATCACCCTCTATCGTGCGGATCAGCCGATCAGCCCGGCCTCGGTCAGCTCGCGCTTCAGGTAGGCGTACAAGACAGGCGCGGCAATCACGCCGCCCACGCCAAACACCGCCTCCATCAGGATCAGCGCCAGGATCAGCTCCCAGGCCCGCGCATCGATGCGGCTGCCGATGATGCGTGCGTTCACGAAGTACTCGAGCTTGTGCACCACCACCAGGAAGATCAGCGATGCCACCGCCAGCTCGAGAGACGCCGTCACACTCATCACCACCACGGCGGTGTTCGAGATCAGGTTGCCCGCCACCGGGATCAGCCCTGCGACAAAGGTCAGCAGGACCAGCGACTTGGAATACGGCACGTGCTGCCCGAACAGCGGCACCGCGCCGAGCAGATAGACCGCCGCGAGCGCAGTGTTCAGCGCGGAAATTTTCACCTGCGCAAAGACTACGGCGTCAAAGGCCTCCGCCAGCCGGGCAAGCCGGGTCATCAGCGCGGCCGCAAGCGGCTTGTGGCGCGCCGGGTCGGGCGTGTCCGACCACGCCACCATGGCGCCCAGGATGAGGCCCACGAGCGTCAGCGCACTCGCCCGCAGCCCGTCGATGCCGAGGGTCGATACCTGGTGGCCGTGCTCCTTGAGCATCTCGACCAGGCGTGTGCGCAGCTCCGTCACCGACAGCGGCACATAGTCCGCCACCGCTGCGGGCAGCGATTCCCGCAGGTTGTCGAGCACGTCGGCCACACGCGTGAGCATGCCCTCCAGCCCATGCCCGTGTTCCACCAGGCGACCGATTCCAAGGCCCAGCCCGGCGAGGATGAGCGCTGCCATCAGGACCACGCCGATCACCGCGATGGCCTTCGCCCGCTTTGACATCGCATGCCGCGCGCGCAGCCGGGCTTCAAGCTTGCGCGCAAGCGAATACACCAGGAAGCCCGCAATGGCCGCCGGCAGCAGGTGCAGCCATAGCACCGCCGCAATCATGGCCGCCACCAGCGCGTAGCTGACGGCATCAATGGTGCGGGTATGGGCGTGGGGCGGAAGCATCGTCATGAAAACAGGCCGGCAGCAATGTTGATGGAGAGCGCGAGGATGCTCGTATTGAAAAAGAACGACAGCAGTGATTGCCCAAGCACCGCTCGGCGCATGGCCCGCGAGCGGATACCGATGTCGGCCGTCTGGCTGGCAACGGCGATCGTGAAGGAGAAGTACAAAAAGTCCCAGTAATTCGGCTCAAGTTCGCGGTCGGGAAACAGCAGCGGCGGCTGATGCGGCGTCCGGTAATACAGATGCGCGTAGTGCACGGTGAACATCATCGGCACCATCAGCCATGCGCCGACCACCGTCACGCCGGTCAGCGCGTAATGCGACGCCTGCGCCTGCCCCGCTGACTTTGCCGTCGCCAGCTCAAACGCAATGGCCACCATGCTGGCGACCACGCCAAGACATACCACGGCCAAGACCGCGGCCGCGCGCTCGTCTTCGCGCCGGGCCACCGCCCGGATGCGGCGCGGATCGGCGCGCAGCATCATCACCGAAATCAGGATCAGATACGACCACACGGCGACATCCCAACCGAGCAGCATGCGTGCCAGCCAGCCTTGCGCGGGCAGCATCGCACCGGCTACGGCGCCCAGCGCGAGCGCCGTGAGCAGACGCGGCCGGGTCGCGGCAAACCGGGAGATTTCAGAAGACGGGTCTTGCGGGTTCACGTGACCTCTCGCGCGCGTTCATGCGGTGTTTGCAGCCGGCACGGCGCCGGCCGATGAGGCGACATGGTAGCCGCTTCAGCCGCACATCAGGAGGGCGCGAGCATCGACGCAAACGAGCGGTTGCAGCGTTCCTGGAGGCGCTCGTGCGTATTGAGCTGGTCTGCCGTGACGGTCGCGTCCGGGTAGACCCGACACATGCCGATCAGGGCGGTCTGCAGCGAGCTCTGTGAGCCGGCCTGGAACTGGAAGCGTTCGAGCACGGTGTCATCGGCGTCACGCACGGTGATCTGGAACGGGCCTGGCGTGACGGTGGCGCAGCCCGCCAGCAAGGCGGCGGCCACAGCCAGGGCGATGTGTGGCAACAAGCGAATCGCAGGGCGTGAACGGATCATCATGGGGTCCTGATTACGATGGTAGTCAGACGCGGCCCGGGCGGCCGGGTTCGCAATCACCATGCAAGCGGGCCGCCAAACAAAAACGCCCGCTGGAAGCGGGCGTTCTTGCTGTAGGAGCCGGGCTCAGGCCACGGCGCCGTCGGTGTACGGGTTGAACTTGTCACCGACCTTGGCACCTTCGGTGTACGTGTCGAACTTGCCGGCACGGGCGAGCGCGCCTTCCGTGTACGGATCGAACTTGCTCCCGGCCTTGGCGCCTTCGGTGTAGGTGTCGAACTTGCCGGTGCGGGCCAGGGCGCCCTGGGTGTACGGGTCGAACTTGTCGCCGACCTTGGCGCCTTCGGTGTACGGGTCGAACTTGCTGCCAGCCTTGGCGCCGTCTGAGTACACGTCAAAACGCTGGCTCACCTGCGAGGCGCCTTGCGTGTACACGTCAAACTTGTCTGCCGCCAGGGCGGGCACGCTGGCCAGGGCCATCAGGGCGGCGGTCAGGGCGACGATCGGGGTGCGTTGGGCGTTCATGATGTCTTCTCCAAGAGGGGGCGCAGCGCGTCGGGCAGTGTCTGGTATCCGGACTTTTTCGCTGCGGCGCCGCATTCGATGAAGCCATCGTAGGCGAGCCTGTTGCGACAATAAATGTCGCGACAGGCAATTTATTGTTGCGATATGTGAAATTGCGGGAAAACCCGCATCAACACTGGTTTAGCGGCCTGCGGCAAGGGATCATCCGCGAATTTGCGCAAACAGAAGATGTGACTTTTTCGTTGAAAGTCAGCGTTGTGCGATGGGCGAACGCGAGGAGCGGGCTGTTTTTTTCGCGTTGCGCAATGGCACCGCGGCGCACGGACCGCAACGTCCGGAGACACTCGCACACAGGCTGGGGGCGCACACCTGTGTCACACTGCGCGACATTCTGCGCCGTGCACGCTCGCCGGCCGCTTCATGCTCGCCTTTGGACCGACCGACGATGAAACGCCTCCTCCTGGCCATGACTGTTCTGGGCGCCGCACTGCTCTCGGGCTGCGGTGTCGTTGCCGCGCCGTGCCGCGTGGCTTCGGCGGGGCTCAAGATGGTGCCGCTGGTCGGTCACGTGGCCGCCGCGCCGACGGATGCGTGCGCGGACATCATTGACTAGGCGGCGGATCTTCCAGCGTGCGCTGCATCAGCAGGCAGTCGAGCCAGCGCCCGAACTTGTAACCCACCGCCTGCAGCACGCCCACCTCCCGAAAGCCGCAGCGCGCGTGCAGCCTGGCCGAGCCCGCATTCTCAAGGCCGCCGCCCACGACGGCCACCATCTGCTTGAAACCGCGCGCCTGGCATTCTGCGATGAGCGCCTGTAGCAGCAACGTCCCCACGCCCCGCCCCTGCGCGTCGGTGTGCAGGTAGATCGAATCCTCCACCGTGTGGCGATACGCGGGCCGCGCGCGATGAGGGCCGGCGTAGGCATAGCCAAGCACCTCCCCGCCGGCCGCCTCGGCGACGATGTACGGCATGCCGGCATCGTGCAGCGTCTGATAGCGGCGCGTCATCTCGGCCGCGTCGGGCGGATCGATCTCGAAGCTCGCCGTGCCGGTGCGAACGTGATGCGCGTAGATGGCGACGATGGCGGGCAGATCGGCCGTGGTGGCGGCGCGGATCCGGATGGCGCCGTTGTGCGCGGCGGGGGAAACGTCGGAGGGCTGTGCAGAAGACATGACAGTCGGCAGGTGCGCGAAAACCTGCATTGTCGCGCCAAATTCGTCCCAACCCCACGAGACCCGGCACGACACGGCGACATGGCTATCGGACAGCGCCGGAATGCGGTAACTTGGCGGACGCACTTGCCTTTGCCGCGCGCCCTCCCCGTCATGCACGACCTGTTCCCCCTGATCGCCGAATACGGCGCGTTTGCCGTGTTCCTCAATGTGCTGCTGACGCAGGCCGGCGCGCCGCTGCCCGCCGTGCCGACATTGCTGGTGGCCGGGGCGCTCACGTTTCAAGGGCCGCTGTACCTGATCGAACTGGCGCCGGCGGCCGTCTCGGGCGCGCTGCTCGGCGACGGGCTGTGGTACTTCGCCGGCAGGCGTTACGGACGGCATGTGATGGCGCTGCTGTGCCGCGTGTCGTTGTCGCCCGATTCGTGCGTGCGGCGCACGCGCACGCAGTTCGAGCGCTGGGGTGCGCCGTTGCTGCTGGTGTCGAAGTTCATTCCGGGGCTGTCGACGGTGTCGTCCGCGCTGCTGGGCACGATGCGCACGCCGTTCAGCACGTTCGCGCTGTACAACCTGGCCGGCTCGGCGGTGTGGGCGGTGATCTGGCTGATGCTCGGGCGCATCGCGCATGACAGTATCGATCAGGCGCTGCGGCAGCTCGACATCCTGGGCACGCGTGCGATCGTGCTGATCGTCGTGCTGGCAGCGATCTACGTGGCGGTGCGCTGGCTGCAGCGCTGGCGTTTTCGCAAGATGCTGGAGATGGTGCGCATCTCTCCGGATGAGTTGCATGCGCTGATCGAATCGGGCGCCGCGCCGGTCATCATCGACGTGCGGGCCGACAGCTCGCGCCAGCTGCAGCCGCAGCGCATTCCCGGTGCGATGCTGTACGACATGTCGAGCAACGACCATCCCATCGAGATCGACGGCCCCGATCGCGAGATCATCGTCTACTGCGCGTGCCCCAATGAGGCGTCTGCCGTCATGCTGGCGCGCACGCTGATGAGCCGCGGCTTCAAGCGCGTGCGGCCGCTGCACGGCGGCATCGATGCGTGGGTCGAGCGCGGATACGGCGTGGAGCACGTGGTCTCGGTGTCGCCCGCCACGCTGCAGACGGCCGAAGCTCGCGCATGAGCTTGCGGACCAGGCCACCCTTGGTCAACCCATCAAAACGCGACCGGCAAAAACAAAAAGCGCACCTCGTCAGTGCGCTTTCCCGTAAGTACGGCAAACATGCGATGCGCCAGCCCCCCGGCTCGGACACACCGCATCGGTCCGTTATGCATCCGCCGTGGGCGGATGTGGCGAAGTGATCCCCGTTTGATCCCGTCTTCGCCGGTCGGACTTGACCCCCTTGTTATTCTTTCCAACGCTCCCGGCCGCTGTTCATCCATGGATGCACGACCGGCTCGCGTTGTGATTTCCCGCCCTTCTTTCTGCTTTGTCGCCTTGCGGCCGGCCGTTGGTACGGCACTTCATAGCGGTAACGGCAGGAGCGCGTAAAACTTTAGGCAAACGTATCGATCGCGCCATCGTGGGCGGACGCGCGCCGCGGCACCGTCGCCACCGTGTCCGAACGCTCGGGCGTGGCGCCGCTGCCGAACCGGCTGCCGTTGCCCCCGTTACCCGAACCATTGCCTTGCGCCGACGACCCCTGCGAGGCGCCCTGCTGCTGGCTGAAGTCTCCCGTGCTGACGGACGTCTGCGCGAGTTGCATCCCACCCTGGTGCATGGCATCGCGCAGGCGCGGCATGGCGTCTTGCACAAGTTCGGCGACGGCCTGGTGCTGGCACACGAAGCTGGCGTTCACCGCCCCGTTGTCGACTTCCAGCTTGACATGCAGACCGCCCAGCTCGGCCGGGTTCAGTTGCAGTTCCGCCGAGGACTGGCGGTGCACCTGCATGAACGCGAGCTGACTTGCCATGGTGTGCGGCCAGGCTGCATCGCCAAAGGTGGGCAGTGCGTGCGCTTGCGCCGGCGTGATCGACGCAGCCGCGGCGGCACCGGTGGCGCCCGCACCGCCGACGGCAAAGGTCGGAGCGGCAGCGCTGGCGTCGCCATGGGCGCGCGTCAGGATGCCCTCGAACTGCGCGCCTGCACCGGATGTATCGGCTTGCGTGCCTGCGCTGTCGGCGCCGGTACCGTTACCGCCGGTGCGATTGGTGACATCGGCCACGCTGGCGGCGGTTGACCCGGCGGCGCCATGCGCGCTTGCGTCGCTGCGGCGCGGCAGGCCATGTTCGGCGCCTGCGTTCTGGGCCTGTGACGTGCTGCCCAGTTGGCGCACGCCGGGCGGCGTGTTGTCGCCGACGGCGCGTGTGCGGGCCAGTGTCTGTGCGAGCGCATGGCCGTCGGGCAATGCAGCAGTGGGCGCGGTGGGCGCATTGGACACGGCCGTCGCGTTCGCGTTGGCATCGTTGGGCGCCTGTGCCGCCGCCTGGGACGCCGCTGCGTCAGTATCCGCGCCTTGCGTATTGGTGGCAGCCGCGTTCAGCGCGGCGAGCGTGGCGGCATCGTTCGTGGCCGGTTTGCCTGCCGGCTGCGTCATCGCGTCGGCATGGGCGTCGCTGGCCGAGGGCGCCGCGGTGGGCAACGCCGGCACCTGCGCGGCAGCTGCCTGCTGCGCGGCCTGGCGGGCGGCTTCGATCTGGGCGGCCAGTTGCGCGGCCGGGTCGACAACGGTCTGCTGCGCAGCGGTGTCGAGATCCTCGGCAGCCGCGGGCTTGGCGTTGGGCACATTAGCGGTGCTGCTGGCGGGCGTGGTTTCAACCTGCGCGCCAGGGGTGCGTTCCACCGGTCCGGCATCCTGGTCGTCACGCGCAGCGTTGGCGCGGGCAGCATCCTTGCGCGCGATATCGGCGCGTCGGCCGGCGTCATCGGCGGCGGACTGCGCCGTCGCGCGGCGGCGCTCGGCTTCCTGCGTCACGCGATCCGACAGCAGGTTGCCGAACGTATCGGCGCCGGACGACGCGGCCGATGCCTTGACGGCAGGCGCGTTGCCGGCCGAAAGCATGGCGCCCAGGTCTTTGACAGCGGCGTTGGGGGTGGCACTCAAGCCCACGGGAACTCCGTCTTCACGTTCGGTGATTCAGTTTCAGTTGCCGCCCTGCGCAGCGCGCATGCGGATCAGTTTGGCGGCGTGCTCGTCGTTTTCGCGCTGCGCGCGACGCTCCTGGTGCAGGCGCTGCTCTTCGAGATGGCGCTGCCGCAGTACATCGAACGACTGTTCACGGCGCTGCTTCTCGAGCCAGTTCGCGCGGCTCGCTTCAAGCTGGCGCTCCAGCGCGCTGATAGTGCCCTTCTGCTGATGCACCGCGCTGCCGAGCCGATCGATGAACGCGGCGTAGTTGCGCAGGCGCGTGGCATCGATGCCGCCCTCGGCCGTTGCCAGCATCTGCTGGTGGTAGTTCAGGCGATAGTCGGCCAGCAGGGCCAGCTTTTGCGTGGCGGCCTCGCGCGTGTTCATCAGGCGCCCGACTTCCTGGGTGGCTTTCTCGGTGTCCTTTTGGGCCAGTTCCAGCACGGTTTCGAGGCGGAACGGCGCAGTTCCAGTGGTCATCCTTCAACCTCCTGCTTTCCATGACATGAATCCATCGGCCGGTGGCCCGCGGCCTTGAGCCCGGGCTTGCACAACGCTGGCAGCTTCACAGTGTCAAGCGCCGGGCTCATGCGAGCACCCCCAGCATCTTCTGCAGCGTGTGCTCGCGGCTTTCGTTCTCGAACATGCCCTGCTGCAGGAAGGCTTCCATGTCGGGGTAGCGGGCGATGGCCTGGTCGGTGACCGGGTCGCTGCCGCGCGCATACGCACCGACGGCAATCAGGTCGCGGTTGCGCTGGTAGCGTGCATAGAGCTGCTTGAAGCGGCGGGCCGCGTCGAGCTCCTCGCGCGGCACGATGGCCGACATCACGCGGCTGATCGACTGTTCGATGTCGATGGCCGGGTAGTGGCCCTGCTCCGCCAGCTTGCGCGAGAGCACGAAGTGGCCGTCCAGAATGGCGCGCGCCGCATCGGCAATCGGATCCTGCTGGTCATCGCCTTCGGCCAGCACGGTGTAGAACGCGGTGATGGAGCCGCCGCGGCCGTTGGCATCGACCATGCCGTTGCCGGCACGCTCGACCAGCGCCGGCAGCTTGGCAAAGGCCGAGGGCGGATAGCCCTTGGTGGCCGGCGGCTCGCCGATGGCCAGGGCGATTTCGCGCTGGGCCATCGCATAACGCGTGAGCGAATCGACGATCAGCAGCACGTTGCAGCCGCGGTCGCGGAAGTATTCGGCAATCGTGTGGGCGTAAGCGGCGCCCTGCAGGCGCATCAGCGGCGAGGTGTCGGCCGGCGCAGCCACCACGGCTGAACGTGCCAGGCCTTCGTCGCCAAGAATCTCGTCGATGAATTCCTTCACTTCGCGGCCGCGCTCGCCGATCAGGCCCACTACCACCACGTCGGCCTGCGTGTAGCGGGCCATCATGCCCAGCAACACGCTCTTGCCCACGCCGGAGCCGGCAAACAGGCCCAGGCGCTGGCCCTGGCCAACGGTGAGCAGACCATTGATGGCGCGCACGCCCACGTCGAGCACATGCTCGATCGGCTTGCGCTTGAGCGGGTTCAGCGGCGCGGGGTTCAGCGTACCCCAGGCGAGTTCTTCATGCGTGCCGAGCGGCCCCTTGCCATCGAGCGGCTCGCCGTTGGCATCGACCACGCGGCCGAGCAGGCGTGGGCCGACGGGCAGGAACTTGCTATGCGAAATCGTCGGGTCGGCGGCGTCTGCGGGCAGGCGCTGCGGCTCCAGCGGGAAAACGCGCGCGCCGGGCACCACGCCCACCAGATCGGTTTGCGGCATCAGGAAGGCGCGCTCTTCGGCAAACCCGACCACTTCGGCCAGCACGTGGCGGCCATGCGGCAACTCCACGCGGCAGGCACTGCCGACCGGCAGCTTCAGGCCGACGGCCTCCATGACGAGCCCCGCCACGCGCGTGAGCTTGCCGCACGTCACCACCGGGCGCGCCAGGCGGGCACGCTGCGCGGTCTGGCGCAGATGCGTCTGCCACAGCCGCACATGGGCGTTGTTGGCGGCAGGCTGGTCCGATGGCTGCACGGTCTCAGGCGACATGGAGCGCGCCTCCGGCCACGCGTTCGGCTTCGATACGCTCGCTGGCAAGCCAGGCGGTGTCGCGGGCGAGCGCGCGGGTCAGTTCCGCCCACCGCGTCTGCAGCGTGGCATCGGTTTCGCCAAAGCGGGTCTGCACACGGCAGCCGCCGCGCTCGATCGCGGCATCCACGATGAGGGTCCAGCCCGCGGCGTCCAGTTCGGCGCCCAGCGTCTGACGGATCAGCTCTGCATCGTCCGCATGCACGCGCAGCATGGCCGGTGCCGGTGCGGTGGACGCATCGCCCAGGACCTCGCGCACCAGCGGCAGGATGCGCTCGGGCTGCGCATGCAGCGCGCCGCGCACGAACTGCTGCGCAAGCTGCAGCGCCAGGTCGACGAGTTCCTGGGCCACGCTGCCGTTCAGCTCGTCCACGGCTTCACGCACCGATTGCATGAGCGCGGCGATCTGCCTGGCGTCTTCTTCGCCCTGGCGGCGGCCCTGCTCAAAGCCATCCTGAAAGCCTTGTGCAAAGCCGTCGCGCCGGCCCTCGTCGCGGGCGTTGGCGAGTTCGGCATCGAGCGCGGCCTGCCATTCCTCTTCGGAAATGGGCGGCTCTTCCGGCTCGGGCGGGGGCGGGGGCGGTGCCGCCTCAAGCGCTGCCCGCTCCGCCTCACGCACGAAGTCGGTCGGCTCCCAAGGCTGGTACTCGACCAGCGTGTCGCGCGGAATGATCGGCGGGCGCGGCATCTCAGCGCTCCGTCAGCACATGGCGGCCGGCGTGCTCAGACATAAGCGTCCTCCGCCTTGCGGCCGATGGTGATCTCGCCTTCGTCGGCCAGGCGGCGCGCAATGACGAGGATTTCCTTCTGCTGCGCCTCCACCTCCGACACCTTGACGGGGCCCAGCACTTCCAGCTCTTCCTTGAGCATCATGCCGGCGCGCTGCGACATGTTGGCGAACACCTTGTCGCGGAACTCCTGCTTGGCACCCTTGAGCGCGACCACCAGCATCTCCTGGCCGACTTCGCGCAGCAGCGTCTGCAGGCTGCGGTTGTCCAGGTCGATGAGGTTGTCGAAGACGAACATCTTCTCGACGATGGCGTCGGCCAGCTCGGGGTCGCGCGAACGCACGCCCTCGATCACGGAAGACTCCACCGCGCTCGGCACCAGGTTGAGGATTTCCGCCGCCGTGAGCACGCCGCCCATCGCACTCTTCTTGCGATGGTCGTTGCCCTGCAGCAGCTTGGTCAGCACGTCGTTCAGCTCGCGCAGGGCGCTGGGCTGGATGCCGTCGAGCGTGGCGATGCGCAGGATCGTGTCGTTGCGCAGGCGCTCGGTGAAATAGGTCAGGATCTCCGATGCCTGGTCGCGGTCCAGGTGCACGAGGATGGTCGCAATGATCTGCGGGTGCTCGTTTCGGATCAGCTCCGCCACCGACGATGCATCCATCCACTTCAGGCCTTCGATGCCGCTGGTATCGCCGCCCGAGAGGATGCGGTCGATGATGTTGGCGGCGCGATCGTCGCCCAGGGCCTTGCGGAAGACGGTGCGGATGTACTCGTTGGAATCGACGTCCAGCGGCAGGTCTTCGGCTTCGACGAAGAACGCGTCAAAGGCGTCGAGGACACGGTCGCGCGACACGTTCTTCAGCGCTGCCATGGTCGCGCCGAGCTTCTGCACCTCGCGCGGGCCCAGGTGCTTGAGCACCTCGGCGGCTTCGTTTTCACCCAGCGACATCAGCAGGATGGCGCTGCGTTGGAGTCCTTCGGCGCTCATTCGTTACTCACCCATTGCTTGATGACGGCCGCGACCGCGCGCGGGTTGCTCTGCGCGACGCGGCGCATGGTCTCGAGCTTCTTCTCGAAGTCGGCATTCTTGAGCTGCGGCAGGCTCTCGGGCACATCCTCGCCGTCTTCGGCATTGGCTGCCGGGCCTTCGAGCTCGGGCCCGGCGGGTGCCGCGGCGCCCGTGATGATCGGCGCGTTGGGGTCTTCGCCTTCGCGACCAACGAAGGTAGGCGTGACGGGCTCCTCCTTCTTGCCGATCGAGCGGATCAGCGGCCGGATCACCGCGAACACCAGGATCAGGAAGCCGATGGCAAGCGCCCCGTACTTCGCGGCCTGGATGCCGTACTGGATCATCTCCGGCTGCTTCCAGAGCGGCAGGTCGTCCTTGGCCGCCGGCAGCGTGCCCGAGAACTGGCTGTTGACCACGTTGACGGAATCACCGCGCTTGGCGTCAAAACCCACGGCATCCTTGACCAGCGCGTTGAGCTTGGTCATCTCGGCTTCGGTCAGCGGCTTCCAGGTCTTGCCGTCGACGCGATAGTTGACCACCACGGCCACCGACAGGCGGCGCACGGTACCCACCGCGGCGCGCGTGCGACGCACGGTCTTGTCGACTTCGTAGTTGGTCGTCGTGTCACGCGTACTGGATGTCACGCCGTTGGAGGTGGCCGCATTCGCGTTGGCGACGGCCGGCTGCTGCGGCTGGCCGTTCGGACCGGTGGCTCCGGGCTGCGAAGCCGATGCCGGTGCGGGCGCGGTCGGCAGCATGCGCGGCGCGGTCGGCGGCTGGTTCGACAGCGCGCCGGGCACGCCGCCTTGGGCGTCGGCCTTGTTCTGCGTCGATTCTGCGGTATGCGTGCTGCGCACGGCGGCTGTCGCCGGATCCTGGTTCGGCCGGTACGTTTCCGCCATCTGCTCGGTGCTGTCGAGGTCGACGTCGGCCGTCACCTGCGCGCGCACGTTGTCTTCACCCACCACCGGGCCGAGGATGGCTTCGATGCGCTTGATGTAGCCCTGCTCGATCTCGCGCACGTAGTTCAGCTGCGTCGGGTCGAGCCCCGAGGCGTTGTCCTGGAAGGCGGTGGAAAGCAGGCGGCCCGACTGGTCGACCACGGTCACGTTGGCCAGCGGCAGGTTCGGCACGCTGCTCGAAACGAGGTGGCCGATCGCCTGCACCTGCGAGCGGTCGAGCATGCGGCCCGGATACAGCTTGAGCAGCACCGACGCGCTCGGCTTGGCCTGCTCGCGCACAAAAACGGACGGCTTGGACAGCGCCAGGTGCACGCGGGCGGACTGCACCTCCTGCATGGCCTGGATGGTGCGGGCCAGTTCGCCCTCGAGGGCGCGCTGGTAATTGACCTGCTCGGCAAACTGGCTGGTGCCGAACTTCTGGTTTTCCATCAGCTCGAAGCCAGCCAGGCCGCCCTTGGGCAGCCCCTGCGACGCCAGCTTCAGGCGCGTCTCGTGCACGTTAGCTTCGGGCACCATGATGGCGGTGCCGCCATCGGCAAAGCGGTACGGCACGTTCATCTGCTGCAGCGCGGCGATGATGGCCCCGCCATCGCTGTCGCTCACGTTGCTGAACAGGACACGGTAGTCGGGCGCGCGGCTCCACAGCATTGCGGCAGCGATCACGGCCACCAGCGCGGCGGCGCCGATCATCATGAGCAGACGCGGCGACAGACGGCCGAGCGGACCGAGAGCGCCAAGCGCGCCCGCGTTCTGGCGCGCTATCGCGCCATGGCCCCCCGCCGGCATATCGACCGTACCGAGCGTGTCGGCGACAGCAACCGAATCGGCTGTCGTTGGCATCCAAAATCTCCTGACTGACTGCGTTACAGCGGCTGCGCCGAACAACGGGCAGAACTCCGTGATTGGCATTATCGGCAGCCGCTGTGCAAACAAATCGCCAAGAAGAAGGCCTTTTCCCTCTCATTTGGGCGCTTGGGACGGCGCACCCCGCTGCTACCTTTGCTGCACCGTGGCGCAATGGCGACCAAGCAGAAGAGCCGTCGTACGCCACCCGCAAAGGGGAGTTTTCTTCACATGAATATGACGAACGCCAATTCCGTGGTGTCGCTGATGAACAGCGTGCTGGCGCCGACCGGCCAGGTCGGCGGCATCGGCTCGGGCGCCGGCGGCGACGATGCCAAGGTCAGCGTGGATTTCGGGGCGGTGCTCAAGTCGTCGCTGGACAAGGTCGACGCCTCGCAGCAGAAGGCGGAATCCATCTCGCGCAGCTTTGAGATGGGCAACAACGACGTCGACCTGCACGACGTGATGCTGTCGCTGCAAAAGGCCAATATCGACCTGCAGACGGCGGTGCAGGTGCGCAACAAGCTGGTGTCTGCCTACCAGAGCATCATGAGCATGTCGATCTGACGGCACTTCCCCGCGGACGCTGCGGGGAACCTGTTCGATTCTGCTTGCCATTTATATCGTGCGCAATATAATTGCGTCATCGATTTATGATCGATGCCCCGGCCGACGCGTTGCCGACCGGGTTTCCCGCAAAAGGCAAAAGGCAAAAGGCAAGCAATAGGACTCGACCATGAAGACGCTCTATCAAACCCAGGTCACCGCAGAAGGCGGCCGCGCCGGCCACGTGCGCAGCGCAGACGGCACGCTGGATCTTGCGCTCTCGCTGCCGCGCGAACTCGGCGGCGCGGGCGGCGCGGCCACCAACCCGGAGCAGTTGTTCGCCGCGGGCTATGCCGCGTGTTTTGAAAACGCGGTGCTGCACGTGGCACGCCTGAGGCAGGTCAAGCTCGCGTCCACGGCGGTCACGGCCACGGTCGGCATCGGCCCGCGTGAAGACGGTGGCTTTGCGCTCACCGTGGCACTGGTGGCAACGCTGGGTGGCGTGGACCAGGCGACGGCCGAAGCGCTTGTGGCCGCGGCGCATGGCGTGTGCCCCTACTCGCATGCCGTCCGTGGCAATATTGACGTTCAATTGACTACGGTCGCGCGCTGAGCCCCGTGTGGGCCGATGCGGCACTCGCCGCTCGGGCGCCGGACCGTCCCCGGGAGTCTTCCGTGAACGACGTGCTGGCGCTCGATCAGCAACTGTGCTTTCCCCTGTACGCGGCAGGTCATCTGCTGACGCGTCTCTACCGCCCGCTGCTCGACGAGCTGGGGCTGACCTATCCGCAATACCTGGTGATGATGGCGTGCTGGCAGCAGGCGCCCTGCGCCGTCGGCGATCTCGGCCGGACGCTGTATCTGGACACGGGCACGCTGACGCCGCTGCTCAAGCGGTTGGAGGAACAGGGCCTCGTGACGCGCACGCGCGATCGTGACGATCAGCGCCGCGTGGTCATCGAGCTGACCGACTCGGGGCGTGCTCTGCGCGAGCGCGCCGCCAAGGTGCCGGAGGCCCTGGCGTGCCGGATTCCGCTGGAGCGTGATGAGATCGGCGCGACGCGCAACGTGCTGCGCAAGCTGCTCGATGCGCTGGCGGCGGCGGACGACCGCAGCTGAGGCGGCGCCGCCCTCTTGCGGCTCAGTACCGCGCCATGTTGCCGTAGGCGTTGCTTGCGTTGGTGCTGCGGCGTGCCGTATCGATCCGCTTCTGCAGACGCTCGAGGCGCGGATACACCATCGCGCGCACGCGGGCGTCGTCTTCCAGGATGCGCACCAGGAGGGCGCGCTTGCGTTCGATGCCGGCATGCGCCAGCGGCGGATGCGGCTCGGAGCGGCGCAGCGCATCGACATAGATGGCGCTCTCGCGCTCGAGCGTGCTGACGACTTCCCAGTTGCCCACCTCGGCGGCGCTGACCATTTCGGCGGTCAGGCGCGCGATGGCTTCGTAGCAGGCGAACAGACTGTCGCTGTCCTTGATGGGGATGTTGCGGTGCATGTTGGCTCCAGTTGGGCCGGATTCAGTCAAAGTTCGCCTGGCTCAAATGATGTTCAGCTGACCACGCTCAGGTGGCTCGCGCCTGCCGTGGCAGCTGGCTTGCCGATGGCAAGCCACGCGTCCTGCAGCGGTACGAGCAGCTTGTCGACCTCGGCGAGGATGGCCACGTCGCTGTTGGCGTTGGCCACCAGCAGGCGGCGCAGCATGTAGTCGTACAGGCTGTTGAGCTGGGTCGCGATCTCACCGCCGCGCTGGTGGTCCAGGCTCGCCTGCAGCCCCTGCCCGATGATCGAGATGGCCTTGTCGATCGCGCGCAGTTTGGCCGGCACGTCACCCCGTTCGATGGCGGCGGTGGCCATGTTGATGGCCGCTCGCGCGCCCTCGAACAGCATGGCGATCAGCCGATGCGGATTGGCGTCCACCACAGAGGTTTCAATGCCGACTTGCGCGTAGGCACCGATGGCTCGGCGTGCTGCGTACATGGAGTTTTCCTGGTCTGTTCTTGTAAGCGGTTCAGACAGTACTTACGGCGTCAGTTGTTGCTGCTTGAGGTCTGTTTTTGCAATGCGGCCAACTGCGTCGTCAGATAGTTGCTGGTGTTGGTCATGCTGGCCACCAGCGCCGACAGCGCGTTGAACTGCGAGTAGTACAGCGCCTGCTTGGCATCGAGCTGGCGCTGCATGGCCGTGATGCGGCCGGCGATGGAGCTGAGCGAGCTGTTGATGGCATCGGTCTCGTTCTGCACCAGGCCCGTGGTCGAGAGCAGGTTCGTCGCCACGGTATTGAGCTGCGCTGCATAGCCGCGCTGCACCGTGACGCTGCCGCGGCTGCCCAGCGCCCCGCCCGTCACCTGCACCGTGAGCCCGTCCACCGCGGTGCCCGTGGCACCGTACAGGTTCTGGCCGGAACCGACCGCCGCCACGCCGTTGATGGTGCCCTGCACGTCCTGGCCCGTCACGGCGGTCGGGCTGCCGCCGACCAGCGACGACGCGCCGTTGCCCGAGATCGAGATGCTCGAGTTGGAACCGTACTGGCTATTGGTGAAGGTCAGCACGCCGCTGGCATCCGCCGATACCGACACGTTGATCTTCGCGTTCTGCAGCGCGGCCGAACCGTTGATCTGCGACTGGATCTGCGCGGCCAGGCTCGATGCGGTGTAGCTGCCGGCCGGCACCGTGATGTTGGTGGCGATGCCGCTGACCGTGACCGACAGGCTGTCGTTCACGCCCGCGGTGATGGTCGTATTGGCCGCCGCCGAGCCCTTCAGCGACCCTTGCGTGGCCAGCTGCGACACGGTGACGGCATACGTGCCCGACTTCGTGCTGTCGGCGAACTTCGGCACGCTCAGTTGTGCGTCCGTACTGGTGCCCGCGCCTGCAAACAGGCCGGCCACCTGGCTGGGCGACGCGGCAATCGCGTTGGCCAGCTTGGTGTTGTCGATCGACAGCGTGCCGTCCGAACCCATCGTCACGCCGATGCTGCCCAGCGACTGGTACGCGCCATTGCCGATGGCCTGGCCCAGCACGTCGGTGATCTGGTTGATGAGCGCCTTGGTGCTGACATCTCCGGCCAGCGGGCCATTGTTGGCGCTGTTGGCGGTATCGATGTTCGTCAGCGAGTTCAGGGAAACGCGCAGCGCGTTGTAGCCCTTGACGAAATTGACCACGGCGTTCGTGGTAGCCGTCGGGTCGTTGGCCACCGTCACGGTGGTGCTGCCCGTCTTGGACAGCGTAAACGACGTGCCGTCCACCACGTTCGACAGCGTATTGGTCGGGCTCTGCACGGTGATGCCGTTGATCGTGGCCAGGGCGTTCTGGCCCGTGGTCACCTCGGTCATGTTCTGCGTGCCGGCCGGGTCTTGCGAGAGCAGCGACTGCAGCGTCGCATCGCCCGACACCGAGATCTTCATCTCGGAGTTCGAGCCGCCCGCCGTGGAGGTCAGCACCAGGCGGTACGGGTTGCCGCTGCCGTCGTTGACGATGCTGGCCGACACACCGAGGTTGGCCGAGTTGATCGCGTCGCGGATGCCGGAGAGCGTGTTGTTCGAGGAGTCGATCGTGATCGAGCCGCCCGGCAGGTTGCCGTTCTGCGTGAACGTGGCGCCCGAATACTTGCCGTTGGCAAACGTGCCGCCCGACACCGAGCCGAACGAGAACGAAATCGTGGTCGACGACCCGCTGCCGATGGCCGAGGTGGCGGAAGCCTGCCCCTGCGCGGCGAGCACCTGCGACTGCGCGAGCTGCGTCACGTTGACGGCGTACGAGCCGGCCGGCGCCGAACCCGTGAGCGAGGCACTGAGGATGGAGGCGTCGTAGCCGCTCGCCTTCATCGCGCTGAAGTTCGACACCGAGCTCAGTCCCGCCATGGCCGTCTGGAATGTCGCCAGCGAGCTCTTGAGGTTGCCCACCGCCGAGAGCTGCGTCTGGTAAGACGTCTGCTGGTTCTGCAGCAGGGTCAGCGGCTGGCTTTCCACCTTCATCAGGCTGGTGACCAACGTATTGACGTCGATGCTCGTCCCGATACCGGGAATCGAGATCGGCGGGACGTAGTTGTTGCTCGAGGAACTGCTGGTCGTGGTCGCCATGATCGGATCGGTCAGCGTATGCGTTGGCGGGAGTCCTTCCTCACAACGGCAGCGCTCGCCACTTCTTTAGCGGAGGTGGGCCACTCTTCACAATTGGATCAGCAAAACGAAAGGCCGGCGCCCCCCTCGAGGAGCGCCGGCCTTCGACCCGGCCGCAACGCGCCGGGCTGACATCCGCCTGCCGATTAACCCTTGAGCAGGTTCAGGATGCTGTTCGGTGCCGAGTTGGCTTGCGCCAGCATCGCCGTACCGGCTTGCTGCAGGATGTTCTGACGCGTCATGTTCGACGTTTCTGCAGCGTAGTCGGTGTCGACCATGGCCGACTTGGCAGCCGACAGGGCGGTGTTGTTCGACGTCAGCGTGTTGATGGTCGAGGTCAAGCCGCTTTGCTGGGCACCCAGGCTGGCGCGCGCCGACTTCAGGGCGGTCAGGTCGGTGTCGATTGCCGTTTGCGCGGCCGTTGCGTTGGCAGCGCTCGTCACGCTGGTGCCGGCGCCCGTGAACGAACCGTATGCCGACAGGTTGACGTTGGTGATGGTCGCGCTGTCCGTCGTGGCGTTCTGGCCGTACTGGAACGTCACCGAAGCAACCGTGCCGTCGAACAGCTTGTTGCCGTTGTAGTTGGCGTTGGTCGCGATGTTCTTGTTGGCCGTGGCCAGCTGCTGGTATTCCTTGTCCAGGTTGGCCTGGTCAGCTGCCGACAGACCGCCGTTGTTGGCTTCCACAGCCAGTTGGCGCATACGTTGCAGGTTGTTTTCGACTTGACCCAGGTACGAGTCGGCCGTCTGCAGGTACGACTGTGCGTTGTTGGCGTTCTGGATACCTTGCGTTTGCGAGTTCAGCGTGGTCGTCAGGCTCGAAGCGACAGCGTACGCAGCAGCATCGTCCTTGGCGCTGTTCACGCGCAGGCCGGTGGACAGGCGCTGCAGAGACGTTTGCAGCGCGGATTGCGATTGCGACAGCGCTTGCTGCGTTTGCAGGGACGAAATGTTGGTATTGAGGCTGAGGGACATGACGGCTCCTAAGTTTCCCGTTGGTTTGTTGCCCGATTGGCGGCTTGTTCCGGCTGTGCCGGGCAACGTGACCTGCAACTTGAAGGGGATCAGGTCTGCGTTGTACTCAGGTTATCGGTGGCCGTCGAAGAAAGTTTAGGGTCGCCTTGACAAAATTGTGCGCTGGCGGCGGTCCGGGTTTCGGGCGCCCGTTTTTTTGAGCCGGCCCGCCAACAGCAGCAGCGCGCCTGCTTCTTGCCGTACAGGGCCTCGGCTATACTCGTCCGATAAATCACGGCGCCGCATCCCTCCATACAAAGAGCGCCACTTCGCACAGATGGGGAGTTGCAATCCCCGCCCAGGCGCTCCAGTGGCCTGCCGGCGGTCATAAGAGCTCGAAGCGAGCCTGTTTGACCCGCAACACCCACCATGCTCAATGTCCTGATCGTCGAACCGCACGACATTGCCCGTGTCGGCCTGCGCCAGATCCTCAAGGATTCGCGCCTGGCACGTCAGATCGAGGCCGTGCCGGACCTGCGCGACGCCAACAACGACGTGCTCGCCCAGCGCGAGTGGGACGTCATGCTGTTTTCGGTGGAATCGGCCACCGGAGACGAGTTCCAGACCATCAAGATGGTCCGCCAGCAACACGCCCGCCTGGCCGTGCTCGCGCTGGGCCGCCATCCCGAAGCGCTGCTCGCGGTGCGCGCCCTCAAGGCCGGCGCCGCCGGCTATCTGCCGATGGATGCCAGCCAGCCGCAATTGCTGGCCGCGGTCAACGCCATCTCCAAGGGCAAGAAGTACCTGCCCTCCGACCTCGTGGAAGTGCTGGCCGACAACCTGAACGTCGACTGGGACAAGCCCCGCCACGACATCCTCTCCGACCGTGAATTCCAGACGCTGCGCATGCTCGGCTCGGGCCGCACGCTGAGCGAGATTGCCCAGGCGCTGCAGATCAGCGCCAAGACGGTCAGCGTGTACCGCGGGCGCGTGCTCTCCAAGATGAAGCTGCGCAACAACGCGGAGCTGACGATGTACGTCGTCAGCAACGGCCTCCAGCTCTAGGCCCCGGGGCCCACGCAAGGGTTCAAGACGGATAGAACCTCGGGATGCACGCGCCGTAGCGCCGGGCGTTCTCGCGCACGAGGTCTTGCACGGCCGCCGGTTCCAGCGGGCGCGTGAGCAGGTAGCCCTGGAACTCGTCGCAACCGGCTTCGCGCAGGAATTCAAGCTGACCCTCGGTCTCCACGCCTTCGGCCACAGTCTTCATTCCCATGGCCTGCGCCATCATGATGATGGCCCGCGTGATGGCCGCACGCTCGGCCACGTGCGGCAGGTCCTGCACGAAGGAGCGGTCGATCTTCAGTGTGTCGATCGGGAAGCGGTGCAGGTACGACAGCGAGGAGTAGCCCGTACCGAAATCGTCCAGCGCCAGCGATACGCCCATCGCCCGCAGCTCGGTCAGCAGCGCGTGCAGTGACGGGTCATCCCGGATGAGGATGCCTTCGGTCATCTCCAGCTCGACCGCGTTGCCCGGCAGGCCGCTGGTGGACAGCGCGCTGCGCACCATCGCGCTCAACTGGCCGGAGCTGAATGCCTGGCCCGACAGGTTGATCGACATGCGCAGGTGCGGCAGGCCGATGCGGCGCCAGCGCGCGAGCTGGTCGCACGCCGCGCGCAGGATCCAGCGGTCGATCTCGACGACGAGGCCGGTTTCCTCCGCATCCTGTATGAACTGCCCGGGCATCATGCGGCCGAAGTCGGCGGAGTTCCAGCGGATCAGCGCTTCCACGCTGACGATGCGGCCGGTCCTGACGTCCACGCGCGGCTGGTAGTCGGCATAGAACTCGTTGCGGTCGCTCGCGCGGCGCAGGCCCGATTCGATGCGAAAACGCCGCGAGACGCGGTCGTCGAGGTCGCGCGTGAAGGTCTGGAAGTTGTTGCGGCCGCGCTCCTTCGCCAGGTACATGGCGGCGTCGGCCTTGCGCAGCAGGGTGTTGGCGTCGTCGCCGTCGTGCGGTGCCACCGCAATGCCGATCGACACGCCCAGGTACAGTTCCTGCCCTTCAATATGGAAGGGCGCGCTGATGGCAGAGAGGATCCGCTCGGCCACGCGCCGCGTGCCGAGGCCGTCCAGCGCTTCGAGCATGACGACGAATTCGTCGCCCCCGAGACGCGCCACGGTGTCGGCTTCGCGCGCGCACGCCTGTAGCCGGGCCGCGACCTCGCGCAGCAGCATGTCGCCAAACTGGTGGCCGAGGGTGTCGTTGACGTTCTTGAAGCGGTCCAGGTCGAGGAACATGACCGAGACCCGCGTGCGGTTGCGCTGGGCCAGCGCCAGTGCGTGCTCCAGCCGGTCTTCCAGCGCCGAGCGGTTGAGCAGCCCCGTGAGTGTGTCGTGCGTGGCCAGATGCCGGATACGCTGCTGCGCCTCGCGGATCTGCGTGATATCGACCAGCGACACGAGCACCGAATACGGCGGCACGGGCGGTCCGGCCAGCCCGGCGCTGACCGTCCGGCCGCCATCGGCATACAGCGGCGTCCAGTTGCTCGACACCCACACGGTGCGCCCGTTCAGGCAATGCAGCCCAAAGATCTGGTTCAGCTGCGGCTGGCCGTCGGCCATGACTTCGCGGTCCGGCCAGTCGGCGGCGTGGATGGACGCCTCGAACTCGTCCACCGCCGAGTGCACCACCTCGGGCAGCGCGCGGCCAACCAGCTCGGCCACCGGCAAGCCCAGCAGCCGTGCGGCGCTGGGGTTGGCGTAGGTGACGCGGCGCTCGGCATCGCAGACGAGGATGCCCTCGGTCAGCGCATTGACCATCGAAAGCAGGTCCAGCTTCGGGCAGAACCCTTGCGGCTCGCCACGCGCAGGGCAGCCGTCCGGCAGTCCGTCAGCATCGGCAGACGAGTGATCGGCGCGGATGGAGAAAGGCAAGGGATTCACGACGACTTCCGGCAGGACAACGCAGTATGGGCGGGCCGCAACATCGGCACCTTCTGCCCACTACAACGGCACGCCCCGGCAAATCTTTCGGGCCAGCGTCACTTTTGTGACACGCGCGCCGTGCTGGGCGGCGCGAACATCGCATGGCGTCGTCGCCTCGTGCATTTTAAGTGGACTAAAAATCACTTATACGAAGGGACAGCCTGCGCCGGGGACACTGCAAACCCGCGAGATAGCCCGGATTGACCGCCTTTCTTGCCGGAATGAGCTGGACGCAGGTGAGGAAGAATGCCACTCGAGAACCCGACTCTGCATGTTCGCGAGCGGGCAAGACCACCCCCCTAGCTCTCGAGTGATCCCCATGGCCGAAGCCGCTGCCGCCAATACCGCACCCGCTCCCGCGCCCGCCAAGGGCGGCGCGACCAAGCTCCTGTTGATCATCCTGATCGTGCTTGTCCTCGTCGGCATGGGCGGCGCGGCCGCATGGTTCTTCCTGGGCGGCGGCAGCCACGCCGCTTCGGCCAGCGCGCCGGCCAAGCCGAAGGAGCCCGTGTTCGTCGCCATGGAGACGATCACCGTCAACCTGCAGCCCGAAGAAGGCAGCGACCGTTACCTGCAGATCGGCATCACGTTCAAGAGCTTCGACAAGCATGCCGAAAACGACATCAAGGCTTACACGCCCGAGCTGCGCAGCCGCATCCTGACGCTGCTGGCCAGCAAGACGCCGGCGGAGCTGTATCCGGCCGAAGGCAAGACCAAGCTCGCCCGGGACATCGTCGAGCAGTGCGAGCAGGTCTACAAGGCCGTCGGGAAGGAATCGCCGGTGGCGGACGTCCTGTTCACCAACTTTGTGATCCAGTGACATGCTCAAGGAAGAGTTTCTCTCCCAGGAGGAGATCGATGCGCTCCTCAAGGGCGTCTCCGACGAGGTAGACGAGGAACCTGCCGAGGCCGACCCTGCAGGTGTACGGGTCTACAACCTGGGCTCGCAGGAGCGCATCGTGCGTGGGCGCATGCCCACGCTGGAAATCATCAACGAACGCTTTGCGCGCAACTGGCGCATCGGGCTGTTCAACTTCATGCGGCGCAACGCGGAAATCTCCGTCGGGCCGGTGAAGGTGCAGAAGTACAGCGAGTTCATCCGCAACCTGGTGGTGCCGACGTCGCTGAACCTCGTGCACGTCAAGCCGCTGCGCGGTACGGCGCTGTTCGTGTTCGACCCCAACCTGATCTTCCTGGTGGTCGACAACCTGTTCGGCGGCGACGGGCGCTACCACATGCGCGTGGAAGGCCGCGACTTCACCGACGTCGAGCAGCGCATCATCCAGCGCATGCTGCAGCTCGTCTTCGAGCACTACGCCAAGGCGTGGCAACCGGTCTACCCGATCGATTTCGAATTCCTGCGCATGGAGATGCACACCGAGTTCGCCAACGTGGCCACGCCCAACGAGGTGGTGGTGACCACGAGCTTCAGCATCGAGCTGGGCAGCAATGGCGGCGACGTGCACATCTGCATGCCCTACACCATGATCGAGCCGATCCGCGACCGGCTCACGTCCGCCATCCAGGGCGAGGCGCTGGAAGTGGACAAGCGCTGGCTGCGGCTGCTGTCGCAGCAGGTGCAGACCGCCGAGGTGGAACTGATTGCCGACCTTGCCACGGCCCGGGTGCAGGTCTCGGACATCCTGAACATGAAAGTGGGCGACGTGATCCCGCTCGAACTGGATGATTTCGTGACCGCCAAGGTAGACGGCGTGCCCGTCATGGAATGCAACTACGGCACCTTCAACGGCCAATACGCGCTGCGGGTCAACCGCATGCTGAACATGAGCGGCAGCGAGCCTGCCACGGAGTCCGACGATGACAACTGAACCGACCATGAACGCCGACGACAACGTCGATGTCGAGATGACGATGGAAGAGGCCATGGCCCTGGAAGCGGCCCAGCGTGCCGCGGCCAGCCCGCCGGCCAGCGCACCCGCCGCGGCCCCCGGCGGCCCGAGCCCGGTCTTCAAGCCGCTGACCCCGGATGGCCTGGGCGCCGCCCAGCGCAACGACATCGACATGATCCTGGACATCCCCGTGCAGCTGACGGTGGAGCTGGGCCGCACCAAGGTGCCCATCAAGAACCTGCTCCAGCTGGCGCAGGGCTCGGTGGTGGAACTCGATGCACTGGCCGGCGAGCCGATGGACGTGCTCGTCAACGGCTACCTGATCGCCCAGGGCGAGGTGGTGGTGGTCAACGAGAAGTTCGGCATCCGCCTGACCGACATCATCACGCCGTCCGAACGCATCCGTAAGTTGAACCGTTAAGCCGCACCAGCGCGCCGTCAATCGGCACCCTGACAGCAACCAATGCTCCCCCCGGGCAAGGTGTTGAAATGAACCATGCAGTGGATTGGGCCCGCACCCTAGGCGGGCTGTTTGTAGTATTGGCGATGATCGTGGCGGCCGGCTGGCTGATACGGCGCCTGCAGCAGCGCGCGGGCATGGGCCCCGGCGGCCGTCGCACCCAGGTCATCACCGTGGTTGCGCAGCAGATGCTGGGCGCACGCGAGAAAGTGGTGGTCCTCGACGTGGAAGGCACGTGGCTCGTGCTGGGCGTCACGCAGCAGCACGTGCAGACGCTGCATACGCTGCCGCGCCCGGCGCAAGCGTCCACGGATGCACCGGACGACCATGCCGGCGACGGCACGCCCGGCACCGGCAAGCCGCCGCGCTTTGCCGACGCATTGTCCATCCAGCTCAAGCGCCACCTGACGGGGAAGCCGGAATGACCGTGCGCGCCGTCCTTCGTTGCCTCGCCGCAGCGGTGCTGCTCGGCGCGGCGCCCGCCGTGTTCGCGCAGGCCCAGCCCGGCCTGCCGCTGCTGACCGGCACGGCCGGCGGCCAGAGCTATTCGCTGCCGGTCCAGACGCTGATCTTCCTGACGTCGCTCGGCTTCCTGCCGGCCATCATCCTGATGATGAGCAGCTTCACGCGCATCATCATCGTGCTGTCCTTGCTGCGCCACGCACTGGGCACGCAGACCACGCCGCCCAACCAGGTGCTGATCGGGCTGGCGCTGTTCCTCACGTTCTTCGTCATGTCGCCCGTGCTCGACAAGGTCTACACCGACGCCTACGTGCCGCTGCGCGACAACAAGATCACCGTGGAGCAGGCCATGGACACGGCGGCCACGCCGCTGCGCCAGTTCATGCTCAAGCAGACCCGCGAGCCCGACCTCGCGCTCTTCGTGAAGATGGGCAACATGCCGCCGATCGCCACGCCGGAGCAGACGCCGATGCGCGCGCTCATCCCCGCCTTCGTCACGAGCGAGCTCAAAAGCGCATTCCAGATCGGGTTTGCCATCTTCATCCCGTTCCTGGTGATCGACATCGTGGTGGCGGCCGTGCTGATGTCGATGGGGATGATGATGGTCACGCCGTCGATCTTCTCGCTGCCGTTCAAGATCATGCTGTTCGTGCTGGTGGATGGCTGGCACCTGCTGCTGGGCTCGCTGGCCCAGAGCTTTGTGCAATAAGGAGGCACCGCCATGACACCCGAGTACGTTCTGAACATGGCCCGCCAGGCCATGCAGGTGGCCATGATGGTGGGCGCGCCGATGCTGCTGGTCTCGCTCGTCGTCGGCCTGCTGGTGGCCGTCTTCCAGGCGGCCACGCAGCTGAACGAGCAGACGCTGTCGTTCATCCCCAAGCTGCTGGCAGTGGCTGCCACCATGGTTCTGGCAGGCCCCTGGATCCTGGGCGTGATCGTCGATTACACGCGCGACCTGCTCACGAACATCCCGAACTACGTGAACTGACGCAGCCGCGCTGACGTCGCCGCCGCATCCGCCATGATCCAATTCACCGCCGCCCAGCTCAACGGCTGGATCGCCATGTACTGGTGGCCGCTGGTGCGCGTGCTGGCGTTCATTGCGATCGCGCCGCCGTTTGCCAACAGCGAAGTGCCGACGTCGATCAAGGTGGCGTTTGGCGTGGTGATCACGGTCGCGCTGGCGCCCATGCTCCCGGTGCCGGCGGGCGTGTCGGTCGGCTCGTACGAGGGGCTGTGGCTCACGCTGCTGCAGGTGGCGATCGGGCTGTCGCTCGGGTTTTGCGTGCAGCTCGTGTTTTCGGCCATCAGCGGCGCGGGCGAGTTGATGTCGATCCAGATGGGCCTGGGCTTCGCCTCGCTGCTGGACCCGCAGCAGACCGAGAGCAGCATGCTGCTGGGCCGCTTCATCGGCCTCACCGCCCTCACCGCATTCATTGCCGGCGACGGCCACCTGGTGCTGATGCATGCGCTGTTCGACAGCTTTACCGCCCTGCCCGTCTCGGCCGCGCCGCTGGCCAATCCGGGCTGGCAGACGCTGGCCGGCGCAGGAACGATGGTCTTTGCGCTGGCCGTGCGCATCGCCCTGCCGATCATCGCGATCATGATGGTCGTCAACCTCGCGTTTGCCGTGCTGTCGCGCACGGCGCAGGCGCTCAACCCGTTTGCCGTGGGCATTTCCGCCACGGTGGTGGTGGGCCTGATGCTCGTGATGGTGATGATGACCTCGCTGGCGCCCGTGGTGGAGCGCTCCGTCATGGACGCGCTGGAACTCGGTGGACGGGCATTTGGGCAGTTCGGGGCCCGCTGAGCATGCCCGCATCCCGGCTGCTTCAAAAAGACTAAAACGATCGTTTCATATCACCCCAATCGCGCGGAGCGGAATCATTTGGCAGCAACGGCGCCCGATTAAATGGCGCCGTAATGCGGCGGCGTGTTTTTACCGCGCCTGGGCGTTTGCCGCATTCGTCGCTTCTGTCATACGAAATCCCGCATGTGGTTGTTTTCCTAAGGGATTTTTCAGTATGATTCGGCCCGGGGTTGGGGAATAGCAAGCGTTCCGAAAGACAAATACCGGCCGGCATAACGGCCCGCGCGCTCACCCAGATCAATCGACAACAACGAGAGCGAATCGGGTCAAGGCAAACGTCGCGTGCATGCGCGATCCGCCAACCCCGCGCCGGGCGCCGCGCAGCATGCGGCCACGGCGGTGCTCCGCACGCGAACACCGATATGCCCGATTTGCACTGGACAATCCCGGTTGCTCGCTGGTCCTGCTGGCCTGCCATTGGTTCTGATTCGGCATCGTCTCCTGACATCGGTTTTATTGAGCCGATGGTCCGGCGCCGCCTGAGTTCGCTCTCAAAAAGCGCGCTCAAGGTCGCACACGATTGCGTGTCGGATGTGCCGAACGCGCGCATCGTGTTTGCCTCGCGCCATGGCGAGCTGCGCCGCACGGCCGGCATCCTGGCCGACATCGAAGACGGCCAGCCCGTCTCCCCCACCGCCTTCAGCCTGTCCGTACTCAATGCCATGACGGGCGTCTTCGGCATTGCACGCGGCGACGTTTCCGCGGCAATAGCCGTATCCGCCGGGCCCGCCACGCTTGGGCTGGGGTTGCTGGAGGCGCATGCGCAATACGTCTCGGACCCGAGTGCGCCGGTATTGCTCGTCTATGCCGATGAGCCGGCCGATGCGCGCTTCGGCACCGTGGCCGATGACGTGGACGCGTGCGCGCTCGCCATCCTCCTCGATGCCGCGGCGCCGGCCTCACTGGTGTGCTCGCATGGGTGTGCAGGCGCGTTGCCAGCGCCCGCAGGCGACATGGCCACGCAAAGCCGGGCAGTGCTGCATTGCCTGGAATCCCGCAGTTCCAGCGCCTGGCAACATGCCGGCGGCGCCTGGGCATGGCAATGGCGCGAGGGTGCATGGCAACCGCACTGACCACCCGCGTGAACACGGCCTGGCGCCTGGCGGCCACGGGGCTGGCCTTCACCGTCTTCGGCATCTGCGGACTGCTGTTCTCGATCGTCGTGTTTCCGCTCGCGTGGCTGTGGCCGCACCGGGCGTCGCGCCAGCGTACTGTCACCCTGGTCATCCACTGGTTTTTCCGCGCGCTGGTGCGGGCGCTGCAATGGCTTGGCGTGATGAAGCTCGACGTTCACGGCGCCGAGCAGCTGCGCAACGGCGGCCCGGCCATCGTGGTGGCCAACCACCCGACCTACCTTGACGTCATGGTGCTGCTGGCGCTGACGCCGCGCGCCTGCTGCGTGGTCAAGCATGCGCACTGGGGCAACCCGTGCTTCTGGGGCATCGTGCGCGCCGCCGAATACATCAGCAACGCCGATCCGGCCGAGCTTGTCGAAGCCGGCGCGCGGCAACTGGCCGCCGGCTACACGATGATCATCTTCCCGGAAGGCACGCGCAGCCCGGCCAAGGACCGCCTGCACCCGTTCTCGCGCGGCTTTGCGCACATGGCGCTCAATGTGGGCGCGCCCATCCTGCCAGTGCTGATGGACTGCGACCCGCCTGCCTTCACCAAGACCATGCGCTGGTACGACGTGCCGCCGCGCGCCTTCTGCATGAAGGTGGCCGTCCTGCCGGCCGTCAGCGCCGCACGGTACGTGCCCCCCGGCGCGCCGACGATGCTCGCGGCCCGGGCTCTCACCAACGGCATCGAAACCCACATCACCGACCACCTTCTGCAATATGGATTCCTTGAAGCTCGAAATTAAGCAGCTCCTGATCGAGGCGCTCGATCTGGAAGACATGACGCCCGCCGACATCGACGACGATGCACCGCTGTTCGACACGAACGGCATCGGTCTGGATTCCATTGACGCATTGGAAATCGGCATCGTATTGCGCAAGCGTTATCAATTGACGATTGCCGCCAACGACGAACACACACGCGAGCATTTTCGCTCGGTCAATACGCTGGCCGCACTGGTCAAGAGCCAACAATAATCCGCCGGGCATTGGCAACGGCAGATACAGGGAGAGAAAACACCATGACGGACACCGAGATCCTCGAACGCATCCGCGCCATTTTCAAAGAGAACTTCGACATTGCGCCGGAGCGCGTCACGCCCGAAGCGCATCTGTTTGAAGAGCTCGACCTGGACAGCATCGACGCGGTCGACCTGGCCATCAAGCTGCAGGAAATGACCGGCCGGCGCATCAAGCCGGAAGAGTTCAAGACCGTGCGCACGGTGGGTGACGTCATCGGCGCGGTCGAATCGCTGCTGGCGGCATAAGCCGATGCAAGCGCGGATGCAGACGCAACCGGCGCGCCAATCTGCAGCACTGCCCCACCGGACGCGCGCCGCTGCCCAGACGGCGCTGAAGGTCGCATACCCGCTCGTGTTGATCGGGGCCTGGCACTTCGGCACGCCGCGCTATGCGGGCGTCGCGCTGCTGGCGCTGCTCTGGCTGCAGCGGTGGATCGGCGCGGGCAGCGTGTCGTCGCTGCTGCGCCAGCTCACGCCGCTCGATTGGCTGATCGCCGGCACGCTCACGTGCACGTCGGCCGCGGTGGCCATTACCGACAGCGAGCGGCTGCTGCGCCTGTATCCGGCGCTGGTCAACGCGGGGCTGCTGCTGAGCTTTGCAGCCACGCTGCGCTCCGGCCCTTCCATGATCGAGAAATTCGCGCGCATGCGCCTGCCCCATCTGCAGCCGCGTGCCGTTCGTTATACCCGGCGCGTCACGCAGGTCTGGTGCGGCTTCTTTGCGCTCAACGGGCTGATGGCCGTCGTGGCCGCGCTGACGTGGTCGCGCGGCGCGTGGGCGCTGTACAACGGCGTCATCGCGTACGTGCTGGTGGGTGGCCTCATCGCGGCCGAGGCGGCGTTCCGTCATTGGGTCGTGCGCCCGCATGCGCCGCCATCGGAGGCTGCATGACTCCGCTCCATGCCTTGTTGTCGGCCGCGCGGCCCGACGATGCCCTGGTGTGCGTCGATGGCGGGCAACACATTGCCCATGGCGCCTTCCGTGCCCGCGTGGCCGCCTGGGCCGCCGCATTTGCCGCGCAGCCGGCTGCGCGCGTGGCGCTGTGCGTGGAAGACCCGTTCGCCTTTGCCTGCGCGCTGTTCGCGCTGTTCGCTTGCGGCAGGCACGTCGTGATTCCGGCCAGTGCCGCACCGGCCTACCTGGAGTCGCTCGCCGGTGCCTACGATGCGCTCGTCACCGATGCAGACCTCGCGGCCATCGGCCCGCACGCCGGCCCCCTCGCGTTCGATGCAGTCGACCGGCATGCGCCCATCACGCTGTACACGTCCGGCAGCACCGGCACGCCCAAACCGATCCAGAAGACGCTCGCGCAGTTCGACGCCGAAGTCGTGACCCTCGAGCAGCAATGGGGCATGCAGATCGGTACCGGCGCCGTGATGGCCAGCGTGCCGCATCACCATATCTATGGGCTGCTGTTCCGCGTGTTCTGGCCGCTGGCGGCCGGGCGTGCGTTCAGCCGGCAGACCGTCTCGGAGCCGGCTGCGCTGCAGCGCGCCCTTGCGGAGCAGCCGGTGGCGGCGTTGGTTTCGAGCCCGGCGCAACTGGCCCGTTGGCCCCAGCTGCCCGGCTTTGAGGGGCTGCCGCCCATGCCGGCGGTGTTCTCGTCCGGTGGGCCGCTGGATGCCGCAGCCGCCGCGGCCTTTGCCACTGCACACGGCAGCGCGCCCATCGAAGTGTTCGGCAGCACCGAGACCGGCGGCATCGCCTGGCGCCGCCAGGATCAGTCCCTCGCATGGCAGCCGTTTGCCAGCGTTGCCATCCGGCAGGAAGCCGACGGCGCGCTGGCCGTACGCTCACCGCATCTGCCGCACGACGATTGGCACCGCACCGACGACGCCATCGCCTTTGACGACAGCGGCCGCTTCATCCTGCGCGGCCGGCTCGATCGCGTCGTCAAGGTAGACGGCAAGCGCGTCTCGCTCCCCGAGATGGAGGACTGGCTCGGCACGCATCTGTTCGTGGCAAGGGCTGCCGCCGCGCTGCTGGCAGGGGCATCGCGCGAACGGCTGGGCGCACTGGTGGCGCTCACGCCGGCGGGCGTGGAAGCCCTGCGTACGCAGGGCCGCGTGGCGCTGGCAAAGACCTTGCGCCGTCACCTGTCTGCCTACACCGAGCCCACCCTGATCCCGCGCCGCTGGCGCTTCTGCATGGCACTGCCGGTGGATGCACGCGGCAAGCTGCCGGCGTCCGCCGTGGCTGCCGCGTTCCGCCCGGGCGCCGAAGGTTTCGAAACGCTCGCACACGTGAGCGACGCCGAGGGCGACCACTACGAACTGCGCGTCAGCCCGTCGTTGATCCACTTCGAGGGGCACTTCCCCGGCCTGCCGATCCTGCCCGGCGTGGTGCTGATCGACTGGGCCATACGCCTGGCAGCGGCCCGCAATCCGGCGGTGCGCGCGGTCACCTCGGTCGATCAGCTGAAGTTCATGGCGCCGGTGCCCCCGGGCGCGGTGGTGTCACTGCGTCTTGCGCACGAGCCGGAGCGCTGCCGCGTGCGTTTTACCGCCCGTCTGGGCGCGCGGGAGTGCGCGTCGGGCGCATTCGTCCATCAGGCCCATCGGGAGGCCGCGTGAACCCGCGCACCGCCATCGTCATCCCTATCTACAACCACAAGGACGCCATCGGCAACACGGTTGCGCACCTGGCGGTGCATGGGCTGCCGATCTTCATCGTCGATGACGGCAGCGATGCGGCCACGCAAGCCGTGCTGACCGCGCTGGCCCGGCAGTATGCATCGCAGGTCACGCTGCTGCGCCTGCCCGTGAACGGCGGCAAGGGCGCCGCCGTGATGGCCGGCCTGCGCGCCGCGTACGCCGCCGGCTACACGCACGCGCTGCAGATCGATGCCGACGGCCAGCACGATGCGGCCGACGTGCCGCGCTTCCTGGCCGCGGCCGCAGCCTCGCCCGACGCCGTCATCCTCGGCAGCCCCGTTTACGACGACAGCGTGCCCAAGGCGCGCCTTTACGGACGCTACGTCACGCACGTGTGGGTATGGATCGAGACGCTGTCGTTCGACATCCGCGACTCGATGTGCGGCTTCCGCATCTACCCGCTGGCGCTGGCCTGCAAGCTGATCGACGACGTGGCGCTGCCCACGCGCATGGATTTCGACATCGAGATCCTTGTACGCCTGCACTGGCGCCGCGCGCGCATCGTCACGCTGCCCACGCGCGTGACGTACGAGCCGGGCGGCCTGTCGCACTTCGATGTCCTGTGGGACAACGTCCGCATCAGCAAAAGCCACACGCGCCTGGTGGCCGGCATGCTGGCGCGCCTGCCCGTGCTGCTGGCGGGCAAGTTCCTGCCGCGCTGGCGCCATCCCGCCGCCTCCGGCGCACAGCAAGGCTGGTGGCGCATGGCCGAGCGCGGCAGCCGGTTGGGCATGCAGTTCCTGGCGCTGAGCTGCCGCGTGTTCGGCACGCGCTTCACCTCGCTGTGGCTGTACCCGATCGTTGCGTACTTCCTGCTGACGGGGCGCACCGCGCGGGAGGCCTCGCGGCAGTATTTCGCGCGGCTGCATGCGTCGATGCCGAGCGCGGGCCTGCCGCAGCCGGGATGGCTGACCTCGTATCGCCACATGATCGCGTTTGCGCAATCGGGGCTCGACAAGCTCGCCGCGTGGTCGGGCCAGGTCAAGAGCGAGCGCGTGCGCTTCGATGACCCGTCCGCGTTCGAGGCGCTCGTCGCCAGCGGGCGTGGCGCGCTCGTGATCGGCGCACACCTGGGCAACCTCGAGATGACGCGCGCGCTGGCCGCCCGCAACGGCCACGCCAAGGTGACGGCGGTCGTCTACACCGAGCATGCACAGCGCTTCAACCACGTACTGGCGCAGGCGCATCCCGATGTCGTCTCGCACCTGATGCAGGTGACGGATTTCGGCCCCGCTACGGCCATGCTGATGCAGGAACGCATCGACGCAGGCGAGCTGCTCGTCATCGTGGGCGACCGCGTGCCGGCGCACGAATCCGGCCGCACGGTGCAGGCGCGCTTCCTCGGTGCATCGGCGCAGTTTGCGCAGGGGCCGTACGTGCTCGCGCACGCGCTCGGTTGCCCGGTCTATCTGTTTTTCTGCCTGAAGCACGGGCAGAACCACACGCTGTATTTCGAGCCGTTCGCCGAGCGCATCGAGCTGCCGCGCGCCGAGCGTGCACGCCATCTTGGCGCCCTGGCCCAACGCTACGCCGAGCGGCTGGAGCACTACTGCCGCAAGGCCCCTTTCCAATGGTTCAACTTCTTCGATTTTTGGGCGAGCCCCAAGAAGGATGCCGCCCATGGCTGAACACGATCTGAACGTACCCGCGCCAGCGCACGCGGCGGCCGGCGAGCACCCCGTTGTGATCGGCAACCGCCGCCTGACGATCGAAGACGTGGTCGCCATTGCGCATGGCCGGCAGCCGGTGCGGCTGAATGCCGATGCCGCCTGGCGCGATCGGATCGAGCGCGGCGCGCGATTCCTGCGTGAACGGCTGGCCGACGGCGCGACCATCTATGGCGTCAACACCGGCTATGGCGATGCCTGCCAGGTGAGCGTGCCGATGGCGCTGGTCGAGGCGCTGCCGCTGCAGCTCACGCGCTACCACGGCTGCGGCATGGGCCGCCATCTCGAGCCCGCCGAAACGCTGGCCGTGGTGGCCGCCCGGCTGAACTCGCTCGCGCACGGTTATTCCGGCGTGCGCTACGTGCTGCTGCAGCGCCTGGCCGACCTGATCAACCATCGCATCCTGCCGCGCATTCCCGCCGAGGGCTCGGTGGGCGCGAGCGGAGACCTGACGCCGCTGTCATACGTGGCCGCCGCACTCGTTGGCGAGCGCGAGGTGCTCTTCAACGGCCAACTGCAGCCCGCCGCCGGCGTATGGCAGCAGTTGGGCCATCCGCCTATCACGCTGGCCCCGAAGGAGGGGCTGGCGCTCATGAACGGCACGGCGGTGATGACAGGCCTCGCATGCCTGGCCTACACGCGGGCCGAGCAGCTGGTGCGCCTGTCGTCCCGGCTGACGGCCCTGGCCACCGTGGCGCTGGACGGCCGCGCGGCGCACTTCCACCCGACCATCTTTGCGGCCAAGCCGCATGCCGGTCAGGCAGAGGTCGCCGCCTGGATTCGCGCCGACCTGGCCGACTGGGACGACACCTCCGCGCACCGGGTGCAAGACCGCTACTCGATCCGCTGTGCGCCGCACGTCATCGGGGTCGCACGCGATGCGCAGTCGTGGATCCGCCGCGACATCGAGAACGAACTCAACAGCGCCAACGACAACCCCCTGATCGACCCGGATGCACAGGAGGTCCTGCACGGCGGCAACTTCTACGGCGGCCACATCGCGTTTGCGATGGACGCCCTCAAGACGGCCGTTGCCAACCTGGCCGACCTGATGGACCGCCAGATGGCGCTGCTGGTGGACGACAAGTTCAACAACGGCCTGCCGCGCAACCTGTCGGGCGCCACGGCAGAACGTGCGCCGATCAACCACGGCTTCAAGGCCGTGCAGATCTCGTCGTCGGCATGGACGGCCGAGGCGCTCAAGCACACCATGCCGGCCAGCGTGTTCTCGCGCTCCACGGAGGCGCACAACCAGGACAAGGTCAGCATGGGCACGATTGCCGCGCGCGACTGCCTGCGTGTGCTGGAGCTGACGGAGCAGGTGGCGGCCGCGCACACGCTCGCGGCGGTGCAGGCCGTGCGGCTGCGCTGCCGCCTCAATCCATCGACGCAGGTGCCCGCTCCGGTGCAAGCCTTCATCGACCGCGTGGGCGCGCAGTCGGGGTTCGTGGAAGAAGACCGCCCGCTCGAAGCCGAGCTGCGCGCGCTCACGCTCGCCATCGAGCGCGGCGAACTTATCGAAGGGGACGCCCATGACCGCCCGTGACCTGCCGCCCGGCCATCCACCGCTCGCCGCCAGCGCCCGCGTGGAGGTACCCTTTCACGACGTCGACGCCATGGACGTCTGCTGGCACGGCCACTACCTGAAGTACTTCGAAATCGGCCGTGCCGCGCTGCTGCGCCGCTTCCACCATGACTACCGCGACATGCGCGAGTCGGGCTTCCTGTGGCCCGTGGTGGAGGCGCACCTGAAGTACATCAAGCCGGCCACTTACGGCCAGCAGATCGAGGTGTGCGCCACGCTGGTCGAATACGAGAACCGGCTGAAGATCGCCTACGAGATCGTCGACTGCGCGTCGGGCACACGCCTGACCAAGGGCTACACCACGCAGGTGGCGGTGTGCGCGCGTACCGGTGAGCTGCAGTTCGTGTCGCCGCCTGTGTTGATTGAACGTGTGGAGCGTGCATGGCTGGGCTGAACGACACCATGCGCGCGTGCCTGGCCGCCCTGGCCCTGGCCATGAGCGCGCTCGCTGGCGCGGCCCCAAGCGAGGCGCCGCAGGAAAGCGCACTCGTCTCGCAAGTGGCGGCGCAGCTCGCACAAGCCCGGGGCGTGCGCGCGCAGTTCGTGCAGACGCAGACCCTGCAAGCCCTGCAGAAGCCGCTGGTGAGCAGCGGCACGCTGCTGTTCGTGCGCGACCAGGGCGCGATCTGGCGCATCGAGCAGCCGACGCGCATGACGTACGTGATGACCGACGCCGGCGTCACCACGCTCGATGCCAACGACAAGCCGATGGCACGCGGCACCCGCAACGCCGCCGGCGTGGCACAGGTGTCGCGGATGATGCGCGCGATGCTGGCGGGCGACCTGTCGGCGCTGTACTCGCAGTTCAGCGTCAACGCACAGGGCAACGCCAGCCGCTGGCAACTGAAGCTCACGCCGGCCCAGCCGCAGTTGGCGCAAGCGCTGCGCGGGCTCGACCTGGCCGGCGACACCTATGTGCGCAGCATTCGCATCCGCTCGGCCAATGGCGATGAAACGCGCATCGACTTCACCGGCAGCACGCGCGTGGACGCGCCCTCCGCGGCCGAACGCACCCTGTTGGGGGCGCCCTGATGGCGCAAGAGCTGGCGCTGCGCACTTCGAGCCCGTCCGCCTGGGCCGTTCGTCTCGGCTGGCTGGCGGCCGTGCTGATCGCGCTGGTCTACTGCGGCGTGCGCCTGCACGGCGGCGCCGCGCTGCAGACGAACCTGCTCGCGCTGCTGCCCGCCACGGAAGTCGACCCCGTCGCCGAGAAAGCCGTCGACACGCTTGCCGCATCGCTGGGCGATCGCACGGTCTTCCTCGTCAGCAGCCGCAACGCCATGCACGCCAAGGCGGCGGCGCTGCAGCTCGGTGCCGACCTCAAGCGCAGCACGGCGTTTCGCAACGTCATCGCCGAGTTGCCGCCGTTCGATGCGGGCCAGATCACGCGGTTCTACCTGCCCTATCGGTTCGGGCTGCTCGCGCCCGGCGATCGCGCCGCGCTGGATGCCGGCGGCACGGCCTTGCCGGCGCTGCTCGCGCAGCGGCTCTATGCACCGGTGGAAACCGGCCTCAGCGCACCGCTGGCCGACGATCCGTTCGGCTGGCTTGGCCATTGGCTGGCCGATCTGCCGTTGGCCACCACGCGGCTCGAACTCGAAGACAACTTCCTCCTCGCCCGGCACGGCGGCACGACGAGCGTGCTCGTCACCACCACGCTCGGGGCCTCTGCTTACGACGCACAAACGCAGGCCGAGGTGCGCGCCGCCGTCGCCCAGGCGGAGCAGTCGCTGGCGGACACCTTCCCGGATGTGACGCTCGCGCGCACCGGCGCCGTGTTCTACGCGGCCGCGGCGCGCCATGCGTCGGAGCAGGAGCTGCATCGCATCGGCATCGTCTCGGCCCTCGGCATTGCGGTGCTGATGCTGTGGGTGTTCCGCTCGCCGCGCTTTCTGGTGCTCGGGTTTGTGTCGACCGGTATCGGCATCGTGTTCGCGCTGGCGGCCACGCTGCTGGTCTTCGGCAAGCTGCATCTGCTCACGCTGGTATTCGGTGCCAGCCTGATCGGCGAGGCGGTGGACTACTCCATCCAGTATTTTGTCGGCCATCTCGGTGCCGAGGCCGGACACGATGCGCGGCGCAGCGCGCGCAACGTCCGCCCGGCGCTGGTCGTTGCGCTGGCCACCAGCCTGCTGGGCTACGCGATCCTTGTCGGCGTGCCGTTTCCGGCGCTGCGCCAGATTGCATGCTTTGCCATCGCGGGAATCGGGGCCGCGTTCCTGTCGGTGGTTTCGCTGCTGCCGGCGCTGCTGGCGAATGCGCCGCGGCAGTCGCAGCGGTCTTACCGCGGCGCGGCACGCTGGCTGTCCGGCTGGCAGACCGCGCTTGCCCACCGCGGCACGTGGCTGTGCCTGGCCCTCGTTGCCGCAGCCGCGGTGCCCGGCTGGCTGCGCCTGACCAGTGACGACGACATCCACCTGCTGATCCAGCGCGACCCCGAGCTTGCACGGCAGGAAGCCGTGGTGCGCGAGGCCATTGGCGTGGAAAACAACACGCAGTTCTTTGTCGTGAAGGGCGATTCTGCCGAGCAGGTCCTGCAGCGTGCCGAGGCCCTGCAGCGCCGGCTGGAAGGGCCCGTTGCGGGCGCGGCGCTCAAGGGCGTGCAGTCCATCACGCAGTTCGTGCCGTCAGCGCGCCGGCAGGCTGAAGACCGTTCCCGCCTGGCCCAGCGCGTCTTTGCCGACCCGCAAGCCCTGCGTGCCACGCTCACCGATGCCGGTTTCCGCCCCGACATCGCCGCAGGCTACATCCACGCGTTCGAGCGTGCCACCGGCAGCCCGCTCACGGTGGATGCGTGGCTGGCCACGCCGTGGTCGCAGCCGTACCGCCACCTGTGGCTCGGCCAGGTGGCAAGCCCGGAGGCGCCTGCGGTCTTCGCCGCGATCGTCATTCCGGTCGGAGCCATGGCGTCGCAACTGCCGGCGCTGGCTGCGCTGGCCGATGCCGATGCCGGCATCCGCTTCGTCGACAAGCCGGCCAGCGTGGCACGGCTGTTTGCCGCGTACCGCGTGGACAGCGGCTGGTGGCTGGCGGGCGCGCTCACGCTGATCCTGGCGCTGTTCTGCGTGCGCTACGGCGTGGCCGCCGGCGTGCGCGTGACGCTGCCGGTGGTCTGCGCCGTCGGCCTCACGTTTGCGGTGTACGGCTACGCGGGCATTGCGCTGAACCTCTTCCACTGGCTCGCGCTGATGCTGGTGCTGGGCGTGGGCGCGAACTACGCCGTCTTCCTGCGCGAGGGCTGCGTGCGCGATCCTGCGAACATTGGCGGCGTGTGGGTGGGCGTGCTGCTCTCGGCGGCCACCACGCTGCTGTCGTTTGGCCTGCTGGGCACGAGCGCCATGCCGGTGCTGCGCAGCTTTGGCATGACGCTGGCCCTGGGCATCGTCATTGCGGTGGCGCTGGCGCCGCTCGGCATGCCGCCGAGGCTGCCGCACTCGAAACATCGATCCTCATGACTGCTTCTTCAGCTTCCGTCTACCTGCACGCGCTGGGCATGGTCAACGCGCTCGGCGATGACGTGCCGGCCATCCGCCGCAACCTGGAAGCCGGACACGCGCCGGGCATGATCGCGGCCGAGCGCCCGGACGGCACGGCCGCCATCGTCGGGCGCGCCCAGGCGGCGCTCGAACTTGCGCCGCCCGAACACCTGGCTGCCTACGATTGCCGCAACAACCGTCTGCTGCTTGCCGCAGTCGCGCAGATCCGGCCCGCGCTGGAGGCCGCCCGCGCGCGGTACGGCGCGCACCGCATCGGCATCGTGCTCGGCACCAGCACGTCGGGCATCGACGCGGCAGAGGCGGCGCTGCGCCATGCCAGGGTGCACGGTGCGCTGCCTGCGGCCTTCGACTATCGGCAGATGGAAATCGGCACGCTGGCGCCGTTCGCCGCTGCCGCGCTCGGCACCACGGGCCCCGCCTATACGGTGTCGACCGCGTGCACATCCAGTGCCAAGGCGTTCGCTTCGGCGCGCCGCCTGCTGCAGCTGAACCTGTGCGATGCGGTGATCGTGGGTGGCGCGGATTCGCTGTGCGAGCTGACGCTGCAGGGCTTCGCCTCATTGGAATCGACCAGTGCCGCACGCACCAACCCGATGAGCCGCAACCGCGCGGGCATCAACATCGGCGAAGGGGCGGCGGTGTTCCTGATGAGCCGCGAGCCCGGCCCCGTGCGCCTGGCGGGTGTGGGTGAATCGAGCGACGCGCACCACATTTCCGCGCCCGACCCGACCGGCGCCGGTGCCGAGCGCGCCTTGCGTGCTGCGCTGTCCGATGCCGGCATCGGGCCCGACGCCATCGGCTACGTCAACCTGCATGCCACTGCCACGCGCAAGAACGACGAGATGGAAGCCCACCTCATGGCGCGGGTCTTTGCGCACGGTGTGCCCACCAGCGGCACCAAGCCCTTCACGGGGCACACGCTGGGCGCGGCGGGGGCGACGGAGCTCGGCTTCGCATGGCTGGCTCTTGCGGACGATGCCACCGCCCTGCCGCGCCACCTCTGGGACGGCGAGGCCGACCCCGCGCTGCCCGCACTGGACCTGATCCAAGACACGCGCCGCCTGGCCGCCGGGCAGTACGTGATGAGCAATTCGTTCGCGTTTGGCGGCAGCAACGCGAGCCTGATCCTGGGCCGGGGATGAACATGACCGATGCCGAACTGAGTGCCCTGCCCATCGAGTCCATCCTGCCCCATCGCGGCACCATGCTGCTGCTCGCGGGGGTGGACGCGTGGGACGACGAATCGCTCGCGGCGACGGCCCATGTGGACCCGGCCGCCTGGTATGCCGACGCGGAGGGCAACATGCCCGCGTGGATCGGCATCGAGCTGATGGCGCAGGCCATTGCTGCGCACGTCGGCCTGCTGTCGATGCGCAACGGCCAGCCAGCGCGGCCGGGCGTGCTGCTGGGCTCGCGCAGGGTCGAAGCGGCCGTACCGGCCTTCCCGCACGGCCGGCCGCTGCGCATCGAGGCGCGTGAACTGCTGCGCAGTGCTGAGGGCCACGGGGCCTACGAGTGCACAATCCGCAGTGAGGGCGAACCTTTGGCCAGCGCCGTCATCAAGGTGTACCAGCCGACCGATTTCCAAGCATTCATTGAAGGGAGTTTCACAGCATGAGCCGCCGTGTTCTTGTGACGGGTGCGAGCCGCGGCATCGGCCGCGCCATCGCTTATCAGCTGGCGTCGGACGGGTTCGACGTCTCGGTGCATTGCCGCAGCGGCCGCAGCGAGGCCGACGCCGTGGTGGCCGGCATCCAGGCGCAGGGCGGCACGGCCCGCGTGCTGCAGTTCGACGTGCGCGACCGCAGCGCCTGCCGCATCCACCTGGAAGCCGATGTGCAGGCGCATGGGGCCTACTACGGCATCGTCCTGTGCGCCGGCGTCACGCGCGACGCGGCCTTCCCCGCCCTCACGGACGAAGACTGGGACATCGTGCTCGAGACCGGCCTGGACGGCTTCTACAACGTCGTGCACCCGCTGACCATGCCGATGGTGCGTGCGCGCAAGGGCGGCCGCATCGTCACCATTGCGTCCGTCTCGGGCGTGATGGGCAACCGAGGGCAGGTCAACTACAGTGCCGCCAAGGCCGGGCTGATCGGGGCGACCAAGGCACTGGCGGTGGAACTGGCCTCGCGCAACATCACCGTCAATTGCGTGGCGCCGGGGCTGATCGAAACCGAGATGCTGTCGCAGGTCGAACACCTGGACCACGCACTGCAGACCGTGCCGATGAACCGCATCGGCCAGCCAGCGGAGGTGGCGGCGGTGGTGGGCTTCCTGATGTCGGATGCCGCTTCGTATGTGACGCGCCAGGTCATTGGCGTCAACGGCGGGATGATCTGATGAAGCGCGTCGTTGTGACCGGCATGGGCGGCGTCACCGCCCTGGGCTCCGAGTGGAGCGAGATCCAGTCGGCCATCGAGCAGGGACGCAATGCCGTGCGCCGCATGCCCGAGTGGGATTACTTCGACACCCTGCATGCGCGCCTGGCGTGCCCGCTGCCCGCCTTCACCACGCCGCCGGAATACCCGCGCAAGAAGACACGCTCGATGGGGCCGGTGTCGGTGTATGCGGTGCGCGCAAGCGAGCTGGCGCTGGCCGATGCGGGCCTGAGCGGCGACACCTCCATCGCCGATGGCCGCATGGGTGTCGCATACGGTTCGTCGTCGGGCTCGGTGCAGCCGATCCGCGCGTTCGGCAGCATGCTCGATACGGGCTCGATGCAGGGCGTCACGTCGAACAGCTACGTGCAGATGATGCCGCACACGGCGGCCGTGAACGTGGCGCTGTTCTGGGATCTGAAAGGCCGCATCATCCCTACTTCGTGCGCGTGCGCGTCGGGCAGCCAGGCCATCGGCTATGCGTACGAAGCCATCGCCACCGGCAAGCAGATGATGATGCTGGCCGGCGGCGCCGAAGAGCTGTCCGCGCCGGCCGTCGCCGTGTTCGACACGCTGTACGCCACGAGCACGCGCAACGATGAACCGCACCTGACGCCGCGCCCGTTCGACAAGGCACGCGATGGCCTGGTCGTGGGCGAAGGCGCAGCCACGCTGGTGCTCGAAGACTACGACCACGCCGTTGCGCGCGGCGCGCGCATCCACGCGGAGGTGGTCGGCTTCGGCTGCAACTCCGACGGCGCGCACATGACGCAGCCCACCGCCGCCACCATGAGCCAGGCCATGCGGCTCGCGTTGCAGGACGCGCGCCTGTCACAGGACGCCATCGGCTACGTCAACGCGCACGGCACCTCGACCGACCTGGGCGACGTGGCCGAAAGCCAGGCCACGGCCGAGGTGTTTCGCCCGACCATGCCGATCAGCTCGCTCAAGAGCTACATCGGACACACGCTGGGCGCATGCGGCGCCATCGAGGCGTGGTGGACGATCGAGATGATGAAGCGCAACTGGTATGCCCCGACGCTCAACCTCGAGCACGTCGACCCGGCCTGCGCGCCGCTGGACTACATCGCCGGCAGCGCACGCCGCATCGACGCCGACTACGTGATGAGCAACAACTTCGCGTTCGGCGGTATCAACACGTCGCTGATCTTCAAGCGCGTCGGCTGATGGCCAGTGCTTCGCGCCCCCCCGCTGCGCAGGAACGTGTGGTCGTGACGGGCCTGGGCATCGTGTCGTGCCTGGGCAATACGCTCGACGCGGTTTCGGCGGCCCTGCGCGAAGGGCGCTGCGGCCTCTCGCACGTACCGGCCTGGCAGGCGCTCGGGTTGTCGAGCCAGGTGGCCGGTGTTGCGTCCATTGACGACGAACCGCCGTTTGCGCGCAAGTTCGATCGCTTCATGGGCCAGACCGCGCGCCTGGCGTGTCACGCGGCGCGCAAGGCCATTGACGATGCGGGTCTGGATGCCGCCGCCCTGCAATCGGGCCGCGCCGGTGTGGTGGCCGGATCGGGCACGGGTGCGCTTGCGGCCTACGACGCGGCGCTGGACGTGGCCCGCACGCGCGGCGTGGAACGCGCCTCGCCCTACATCGTGCCGCAGGTCATGAGCAGCACCGTGTCGGCCAACCTTGCGCAGATGTTCGAGCTGGGCGGCATCAGCTACTCGCCGTCGTCTGCATGCACCACGTCGGCATTGGCGATCGGCCAGGCGGCGCAGTGGATCCGCTCGGGCCAGCAGGACATCATGCTGGCTGGCGGCGCGGAGGAGCTGCACGACAGCTACGCGCTGTTCTTCGACGCCATGGGTGCGCTCTCGCACGCCACGGCCGACGCGCCCGAGCGCGCATCCCGGCCCTACGACGTGGCGCGCGACGGCTTCGTGCTCGCGTCCGGCGCCGGCATGCTGGTACTGGAATCGCTGGCCCATGCGCGTGCACGCGGCGCCCGCATCTATGCCGAGCTGACGGGTTTCGGACAAAGCACCGATGTCGGCTCGATGGTATCGCCGCGGGCGCACGGCATCGCCCGCGCGCTGCGCAGCACGCTTGCCGAGGCGGGCGCGCCGCCGGACTACATCAACACGCATGCCCCGTCCACCCCGGCGGGCGACGCGGAAGAGCTGCTGGCGCTGCAATCCGTGTTTGGCGCTGAAGTGCCGCCGTTCTCGTCCACCAAGGGCCTGACCGGCCACCCGCCGGGCGCAGCAGGCGCACACGAAGCCATCTATACCTTGCTGATGATGCGCGACGGCTTCATCGCCGGTTCGGCCGGCATCGACACGCCCGACCCTGCCGTCGCGGGTCTGCCCCTGGTGCGGCAGGCACGCGCGGCGCGCATCGGGCGGGCGCTGTCGATTTCATTCGGGTTCGGCGGCAGTTGCGCCGGGCTGATGTTCGACGCCGTCAACGGCGCCTTTGATTCTTGACGTACCAACCACAGGGAGTGCCCTTCATGAAGACCCAACTGCTGCTGGCCGCATGCGCCGCGATGCTTGCCCAGGCTGCCCATGCGCGCACCGAAGTCATGACGTATCCGCTTCAGCCCGTGCTGCAATCGCAGCAGTTCGCGCCCGGCGTGGCGCTGTACTTCGGCAACCAGCCGCACCCGGCCGTGGTGAACACGTTCGGAGAAGTCACCAAGTCGTCGCACCCCGCGCGCAAGACCGCCACGGAGGTCGAGATCTGCAACGCCACGCTGGCCGACGCGCTGCGCCAGCTCGCCAATGCCGCGCACGACCGTGGCGCCAATGCGGTCATCAACATCAAGACGTGGTTCCACTCGACCGTGAGCAACGACCCGAGCAACTACACCTGCGGCGTCAGCGGTGTGTCGGCGGCACTGCGTGTGAGCGGCGAGCTGGTCACCGTGGAAGCTTCGAAATAATCGTGCGTCGCCCGTTCCCTCAACCCGCCATACCGACAACAAGGAGTCTGGAATGAAACGTCACCTGATGCTGGCCGCCGTGTGCCTGGCCACGATGAGCAGCGCCGCCCTGGCCCGCAACGATGTCGCCACGTATTCGATCGATGCGGCACTCAAGAGCGAAGGCTCCGACAAGGTCGGCAGCGACATCGCGCTGGTCTTCGCGGGCCAGAATCACGCGCCGGTCGCCAAATCGATGGGCGAGATCGCGACCAACAAGAAGACCAACGGCGTCGGGCGCAGCGATGAAGCCGCATGCCAGTACGTGTTCCTGTCGGCCGTGCTGGCGCTGCAGGAGCGTGCGCGCCAGATGGGCGGCAACGCGGTCATCAACATCAAGAGCAACTACAAGAACAACCTGACCGAGAGCGCGACGGAATTCACCTGCGGCTCGGGCGCCCTCATGTCGGGCGTGGCCCTCAAGGGCGAGGTCGTGACGCTGAAGAAGTAAGACGCCAACCGCGGTTGCAGGCCGAAGCCTTCGGCCCGCAACGCTCAGGCGGCAGGCTTGGTGGCGGCGACGTTGACGAGCGTCTCGCGCCGCTTGCCCGGCTTCGGATGGTGCAGGCCGAGGCGTTCGAACAGGCCGAAGTCGGTGGCCCGGCTCCACCACAGATAAGGCAGCGAGATATTGCGCTGTTCAAATTCAAAACCACCGGCACGCAGCATTTGCAGATAACCGTCGGCGCTTTTCTGAACATGCATCGGATGCCGGAACAACAAACGAATCACCCACGATTTGATATACGCGTCGGTCGATTCGGCAAACAGCAGCACGCCACCCGGTTTGAGGATGCGGCGGAATTCAGCGAGCGCGCGCTCCTGCTCGACGAGATGATGGAACGTCTGATGACAGAACACGATATCGGCGCACGCATCGGGCAGCGGCAGCGCGGCACAGTCGCCATGGAGCACATCGACCGGCACCCTCAGCGCATCGGCGGCCCGGCGCGCGGCCTCCAGCGACGGCGCGTGGCAATCCACCCCAACGATGCGCGCGGGAGCAAACGCTTGCTCGAGCAGCCGGAACGAAATGCCCTGGCCGCAACCGACATCCACCAGAACCGGTGCCGCCGGCAGCGGCGTGGTGATCAGGCGCTGAAGGTCCCGAATGGCGACGCGCAGGACATGGTGCTCCCACGTGTACGTGCGCAGAAACCAGATGCCGAATGCGGTCTCGGGCACAAAAGAACCCACATGCGCAGGCGTTGAAGCGGTTTCCATAGGAATTGAAATGGCGTTGATCTTGAATCAGCGCGGGTATCCAGGGCTGGCGCATTGTACCGACAATGCATGCCGGTTTTCAAAGCGGAACGTACGACGTAAGCTCCCCCGTTAATTAGCCGGCGGCCAGCGGCCAAAAGACAGCGATATTCACCAACGATAATGCTCTCCACCCAACAACCCATCGAACAGCACGAACACGTTGACGTCGCGATCATCGGCGCGGGCCCGTCCGGCGCGGTGGCCGCGGCGTTGCTGCGGCAGGCCGGGCGCAACGCGCTGGTGCTCGAGCGCCAGCATTTTCCGCGCTTCTCCATCGGCGAAAGCCTGTTGCCGCAAAGCATGGCGTACCTCGAGCAGGCGGGCATGCTGCAGGCCGTGGTCGAGGCCGGATTCCAATACAAGAACGGCGCGTATTTCGTGCGTGGCGACAAGCATGCGTCGTTCGACTTTCGCGACAAGCATTCCGCCGGCTGGGGCACCACATACCAGGTCGAACGCGCGGTGTTCGACCAGACGCTGATCCGCTGCGCGGCGGACCAGGGCGCTGAAGTGCGCTTCGGCCACACCGTGCGCGCCATGCAGCCGGGCGACGCTCCCGTGCTGGAGGTCGAGGACGAAGCCGGCAACGCCTATGCCGTGCATGCCGGTTTCGTGCTCGATGCGAGCGGCTTCGGCCGCGTGCTGCCGCGACTGCTGAATCTCGAAGCCCCGACCGGCATGCCGACGCGCGCGGCGCTCTTCACGCATGTGCGCGACGCCCTGCCCGCCGGCAGCACCGACCGCGACAAGATCTGCGTGGCCGTCCACCCTGAGCGCCGCGACGTCTGGTACTGGATGATTCCGCTGGCCAACGGGCGCTCGTCGGTCGGCTGCGTGGCCGAGGCGGGCTTCCTCGATGTGGCGGAAGCCCAGCGCGAAGCAACGCTGCGCAGCCTCATCCGCGCAGAGCCCAACATCGCCGCGCTGATCGGCGATGCGCCGTTCCTGATGCCGGTGCGGCAGATCGGCGGCTATGCGGCCAACGTCGAGCGGCTGTATGGGCCCGGCTATGCGCTGCTCGGCAACGCGGGCGAGTTCCTGGACCCGGTGTTCTCCTCGGGCGTGACGATCGCGCTGCGCTCGGCAGAACTCGCCACGCGCGTGCTGCTGCGCCAGCTCGATGGCGAAACCGTGGACTGGCTCGCCGACTACGACAAGCCGCTGCGCAAGGGCGTGAATACCTTCCGCGCGTTCGTCGACCGCTGGTACACGGGGGAGCTTCAGGACATCATCTTCCACCCGCGGCACTCGCCCGGCATCCGCCGCATGATCAGCGCGATCCTGGCCGGCTATGCGTGGGATGAAACGAATCCGTTCGTGGCCGACCCGGTACGGCGGCTCAATACACTCCATGAAGTCTGCAGAATCGAAGCGGCCTGAGATGCGGGCCCGCGCCAACGGCCGTCCCACGGGCGGATGACGCAGACAGGCTGCGCACCGTGGTCGCCGGAACGGCCATCGCGTTGCCGGTCGTCCTCGGCTGAGCCGTTGCGATCGGACTGGTATTGGGCTGAGCGGCGCGCCTACCGCCCGCGCGCCACCAGATCGTCCACCACCGGCACCACGGCCAGCAGCATCAGGATCGATGCCAGCGGAATCGTTGCCGCATAGCCGAGGTGCTTGAACCCCAGCGCGCCGGCCACGCCGCCCACGAAGAACATTGCCAGCAGCGATGCGAGCAGCCGCAGCTTGGGCCGGTTGGCGACCACGGCCGGCAGGTTGTGGTGGCCGTGGTTCCAATACAGCGCCTTGCCGATCTCGATGCCGATATCGGTGGCCAGGCCGGTGACGTGCGTGGTGCGGATCTCCGCCTTCGAGATCTTGGTGATGATGGCGTTCTGCAAGCCCATCAGGAAGCACAGCAGGGCCACGGTGGCCGGCACGAACACCACCCGGTATTGCCCAAGCGACGTGCCCATCAGGCCAAAGAGCAGCAGCAGACCTGCTTCGAGCATCAGGGGCAGGGCAAACTCGCTTTGGGTGCTGCGCCGGCGTCCCCAGTTCACCAGCACAGCCGTACAGGCGGCACCGCAGAGAAACGCCAGCAGCGAAGCCAGTCCGGCGAGCACCAGAACGATGTTGCCGAGCACGAGGTCATCCGCCATCGCGGAAACGATGCCCGACATGTGCGACGTGTATTGCTTGACGGCGAGAAACCCACCTGCGTTGGCAGCGCCCGCGACAAAGGCCAGGCATTGCCCGAGGCGCCGGTTGGCGTCGTCGGAGCGCTTGGGGCTGGTCAGGCGGCGCAGATACTGGATGGGCATACCCAATCCTGGCGGCAGGAGAGGCGACATGATACGCCGCGCCCCACCCTGCCCATCGGCGGCGACTACGGATTGATGTACTGGAACAGCGACATGCCCTGCATCGCCGTGAACGTCTTCTGCGCGGCCTGCAATGACACCTGTTGCTGCGCGAACTGCGAGATGGCGGTGGTGTAGTCCACCGATTGCAGCTTGGCGATCTGCTCCTTCAACTGCTCGCCGTAATTCGAGCCGCTGCTGTTGAGCGTGGTGATCTGCGCCTGCTGCGTGCCCACGGTCACCTGCGCCTGGAGCGCCACCTGGTAGGCGTTGTCCAGAGTGCCCTGTGCGGTCTGCACGGCCTTCTGCAGGTTGGCGACGTCGGTGGCCTGCGTGGCGGGGTTGATCGGCGTGGAGAGCGCGGCGATCAGGTTCTCGTACGTTTTGAAGATGCTCTGGTTGGTATTCGGGTTGGCCGGGTCCGTGTTGGCAATGCGTACGAACACCGCGTCGCCCGACACCGAAGTGGGCATCGAGATGTTCTGCGACACCTGGACGGTGGGCGGCTGGCCAGTGCCGACGTACTGCACGCTGCCGCCGGAGCTGACAAACGGGTCGGTCGTGCCGTTGGCGCCGCCAAAGAGGGCCACGCCCGACGCATCGCGCTGGTTGGCGATCGACAGCAGCTGCTGATACTGCTGCTTGACCTGCGCCAGCACGCCAATGCGCTGCGAATCGGTCATCAGCGTGGTGTTGGCGCTCACCAGCGACTGCTTGCCCTGCTGCAGCGTGGTGACCAGGTTGGTGAGCGCAGACGACACGTTGGTCAGGCGCGCATCGGTGGCATCGCGGTTGGCCTGGTACTGATCGTTGGCGTCCTGCGTCTGTTGCAGTTGCACCATCTGGCCATAGGCGGTCGGGTTGTCGCCCGCGCTGTCGAGTGCGATGCCGCTGGAGATCTGCCGCTGCAAGGTGAGCAGGTTCGACTGCGTGTTCTGCATCGAGGCGCTGGACAGCGCGAAGAACTGGGCGGTACTGACTCGCATGATCGGTCCGGGCGGAAGGCTTTAGTGCGTTATCGGCAGGGCTGGGCGGTTCTGCAGTCGGCGGCGACTGTCAGTTGGCGATCGACAGCAGCGAATCGAACAGCGCGTTGGCCGTCTGCATCACCTTGGCGGCGGCCTGGTAGGCCTGCTGGTACTTCATCAGGTTCATCGCCTCGTCATCGAGGTTCACCCCCGAGACCGACTGCTGCTGCGACGTCGAGCTCGCCAGCAACGCCTTCTGCGAAGTCAGGTTCGTGCTGGCCTGGTTGGCCTGCACGCCCACTTGCGTGACGAGGTTGTTCCACGCCGAGCCGAGCGACGTGGTGCCGCCGTCCAGCAGGTTCGCATTGCGCAGCTTGGCCAGCGCGCTGGCATTGCCGTTGTCGGTGCTGTTGGCGGTGTTGGCCGAGATGGAGAACGTGTCGCCGTTGCCAGGCGTGCCCGAGAGCGTCAGCTGCACGCCGTTGAACGCGTACGTGGCGCCTTGGGTATAGGGCGCGGTGCCGCCGGTATAGGTGGTCGACGTGCCGTTGACGGTCACCGTCACGCTGCCCGGAAAGCCGGAAAGCGAGCCGCCCACGGCCGAGCTGTACGTCAGGCTGATCGGCGAGGCAAGCGGTGCGCCGGCATACGTGCTGTCCACGCCGATGGACGACACCGCCGCATTGCCGGTGTTGTTGCTGCCCTGCGTGAGCACCACCGGCGACGCTGCCGCCACGTTGTGATAGTCCGTGGTCAGCGTCTGCATCGTCGAGGCAGCCTGGACGGTCGGGCGCACGAGGAACGAATCGCCGCTGTTCATCGTGCCCGACAGGTTCAGCGTGACGCCGTCGATGGTGGTCGGCCAGCTCGTCACCGTCACGGCACCGGAGCCGTCCGGGTAGTGCGAGACGGTGTAGGCCCCGCCCTGGTACTTGATCTGGTAGTCGTAACCCTGCCCCGCATTGGCATTGGTGATGCTGGCAGTCAGCGTGGCGCTGCCCGTGTTGTTGGCACTGGCGGCCACGCTCGGGCCCGCCACGGAGAAGAGGTCCGTGCCCATCTTGCCGTTGGCGTCCATGCCGAGCTTGTTCTGCGCGTTCACGTCGGCGGCCACGGCGGTGGCCAGGCGGCCCAGGCTGTTCTGCGCCGGGATGAGCGTCTTGTTGCGGAACTCCATCAGGCCGCCCAGCGCGCCGCCGCCCAGCTGGCTGTCGTCGATGTTGACGACGCCAGCCGGGCTCTTGTAGCCCACCGACAGCTGCGTCGGGTCGTACTGCGATGGCACCGCCGTCAACTGATAGCTCTGGTTGCCCTGCACCAGCGCCTGGCCATTGCCCACGTAGATGTTGTACTGACCGTCGCCGGTCTGCACCACGCTGGCCTTGATCGACTGGTTGAGCGTCTGCACGAGCTGGTCGCGCTGGTCACGCAGGTCGTTGGCCGGCTGGCCGGTCGAGCTTTCGGCCTTGGCGATCCGGTCGTTCAGGGCGGCGATCTGCTGCGCGGTGCCGTTGACCGAGCTGATCTGGGTCTGCACCTGCGTGTTGACCTGGCCGCTGAGCGCGTTCATCTGGCCGGCAATCGAGTTGAAGCGGCTTTGCAGGCTGGCGGCTGCGTTCAGGAAGACCTGGCGCGCCGTGGTGTCCGACGGCTTGGAGGCTAGGCCATCGGCCGCGTTGAAGAAGCTCGTCAACGCCGAACTCAACCCGCTGTTCGGGTCGGACATGTACTTGCTGAGGCCCGACACCAGGCTGTTGAGCTGGTCGGCCGCGCTCGTGGCGGCCTGGCCGCTCTGCACCTGGGCGGTCAGGAACTGGTCGTAGATCCGCTTGACGGTGGTCACATTGACCCCCTGCCCCAGATAGCCGACGCCTGCATACAGCGGAACGTTTTCCGTCTGCACCGCTTCCTGGCGCGAATAGCCCGGGGTGTTGGCGTTGGCAATGTTGTTGCCGGTCACCTGCAGGTTGATATCGGCAACCCGCAGGCCGGTCGCGCCAATATTCAAGAGGGAGGTGCTCATCGTTGTCTCGGTGCGGGCAGCAGGACGCCGCCGAAATCAGCTCTAGAAACAACATCGGCCGGCCAAGGACAAACTTGAGCCGGCCGATGCCACCAAATGTGGCGCTTCAATTACATTCACACGATCTGCTTGAGCACCGCCATGATCTTGTGGGCGTAGTTCGGGTCGGTGGCATAGCCGGCGCGCTGCAGCCCCTTGGCGAACGACGCCGCATCGTTGCCGTTGCCGGCCGCCACCACGTGGCTGTAGCGCGGGTTGTTGGCCAGCAGGTTGGCGTAGTCCTTGAACGCCTCGGCATACGAGCTGTAGGCCCGGAACTTCTCCTTGACCTTGCGGGCCACCCCGCCGATGTACTCGGTGGTGGTCACCTCGGCGGTCTTGCCCGTCCACGAACCGCCGGCCTTGATGCCGAAAAGGTTGTGCGTGTTGCTGCCGTCCTTGGCCTTGATTTCGCGGCGGCCCCAGCCCGATTCCAGCGCGGCGTGGCCGATCATGAAGTTGGCCGGGATGCCGGTCTCCTGCGCCGCCTGCGAGGCGTGGCCGATCAGCTTGTTGTAGAAGCTGGCCATGCGGTCGCCGCGCGGCTCCGAAGCCACGCCGGACAGGTCCGCCTCCGGCAGCATGTCGGCGGCCTTGCTTTCCGCCTCGGCCTGCTTGCGCAACGCCGCCAGGGCGCGCTCCACGCGCGCCTCGAGGCCGGGGCGCGGCACGGTGCTGATGCCCGAGCCGTCGTCTTCCACTCCAGACGCTGCCGACGCGGCCATGCTGTTGAGCGATGTGCGCGCGATCGCCTTGGCCGCATCGGTGGCCGAACCCGCGGCGCCCGGCAGCGCGGTATTCGTGGCCGTGCTGCTGGACAACGCCGTGTTGACCTTGCCGCCCGCATCCGGATCCACGCGGTTGGCCTGTCGCAGCATCTGCTTGAGCAGCTGGTCGGCCACGCCCACGCCGCGCGAGGCCATCGTCTGCGAAAGCTGCTGGTCGAGCATCGACGTGTACATCTTGGTCGACGACGAATCGAACGGCCCGTTCTGCGGCGATGCATCGCGCATCTGCTTGAGCATCATGTTCACGAAGATCGCGTCGAACTGTTTGGCGACGGTCTTGGCCGCGCCCGTCGGGTCGGTGCGCGCGGTCTGCTTGAGCGATTCGAAGCCGCGCGAATCGAGCGCGAGGCGGGTAGTCAGGTCGGTCGGGTTCATGGCATCACCCCGGCGTTAAATGATTTCCAGGTCGGCGCGCAGCGCATTGGCGGCCTTCATTGCCTGCAGGATCGAGATCAGGTCCTGCGGGTTGGCACCGATCGCGTTGATGGCCTTCACCACGTCGGCCAGGTTGGTGCCGCCCTTGACGTTGATGAGGCTGCCGCCCTGCTGCTTGACCTCGATGTTCGAGCGCGCGCCCGCCACCGTCTGCCCTTGCGAGAACGGCGCCGGCTGGCTCACCACCGGCTCGGTGCTGATGGTGACCGACAGGTTGCCGTGCGCCACCGCGCAGGGCTCGAGCTTGACGAGCTGGTTCATCACCACCGAGCCCGTGCGCGCGTTGACGACCACGCGGGCCGCTGCCAGTGCAGGCGTCACTTCAATGTTCTGCAGCTTCGCCACAAACCCGACGCGGTCCGACGCCAGGGCCGGCGCACGCACGTTGATCGTGCGGCCGTCCGCGGCCTGGGCCGTGTCGGCGCCGAACTGCTTGTTGATGGCGTTGACGATGTTCTGCACGGTGCCGAAGTCCGTCGTGCCGGTGTCGAGCTGGATGCTGCCCGCTTCGCCAACCGTGGCCGCCACGGCGCGCTCGACCGTCGCCCCGTTGGCGATGCGGCCGGCGCCGAGCTGGTTGATCTGCACCTTGCTGCCGTTGGCCGACGCGCCCGCGCCACCGATCACCACGTTGCCCTGCGCCAGCGCGTAGAGCTGGCCGTCCACGCCCTTGAGCGGCGTGAGCAGCAGCGTGCCGCCGCGCAGGCTCTTGGCGTTGCCGATGGACGAGACAGTCACGTCAATCGTCTGGCCAGGCCGCACGAAGGCCGGCAGCGTGGCCGTCACCACCACCGCGGCCGTGTTCTTGAGCTGGATGCTGGCGCCCGGCGGCACGTTGATGCCGAACTGCGTGAGCATGTTGTTGAAGCTCTGGATCGTGAACGGCGTCTGCGTGGTCTGGTCGCCGCTGCCATCCAGGCCGACGACGAGGCCATAGCCGATCAGCGCATTCTCGCGCACGCCGGCAATCGTGGTCAGATCCTTGATGCGGTCGGCGTGCGCCGTGCCAGCCAGAGAAGCGAGGGCGATCAGCGCGGCGCCAAAGAGTCGTTGCAATGTCATGGCGAGGCCCCTCAGAACGGCGACACAGTGAGGAAGAACCGCGACAGCCAGCCCATCTGCTGGGCCTCGGCCACATAGCCGGTACCGCGGTATTCCATGCGTGCGTCCGCCACCTGGGTCGACAGCACGGTGTTCTGGTTGTTGACGGTGGTCGGGTTGACCACACCCGAGAACTTGATCGACTCGGTGCCCTGGCCCACGGCCATCTGCTTCTCGCCGCTCACCACGAGGTTGCCGTTGGACAGCACCTCGACCACCGTCACCGTGATCGTGGCGGTGAAGTTGTTCTGCGCGCCATTGGCGCCCTTGCTGTCGAACTTGTTGGCGTCGCTGGCCGACACGCCCAGCAGCGACAGCACACCGGCGTTCATGCCGGCAAGCGTGGGCACCGAAGCGCTCATGCTGCCGGTGCGGTTGACGCTGCCCGAGGTCTGCTTGCTGGCGGCCGTGTTCTCGGTGATCACGATGGTGATGGTGTCGCCCACCATGTGCGCGCGACGGTCTTCGAACATGCCGCGAAAACCGCCGCTGCCCGAGGCCACTTCCTGATAGATCGCCCCGTTCTGGCGCGGCGCCATCACCGGCATCGGCGGCCGCGCCGTGGTCGGACCCTGCACGATCGGCGCGGGTGGCGGCAGCATGCCGCATGCGGTCGTCAGCAAAGCAGCACCGCCAAGCAGAGCGAGGCGAACCAGGCGCGCGACACGAACCCACTCCCGCAGACTCAAGCGGGAGGCCGCCATGTCGGGCGCGCCCTTCTCTGCTTCCTTGCGCTGGCAAGACAAAGACAGGGCGTCGCCCCCGGCAGGGGGTGAAACAGGCAATGCACCAACAGCACGAGGATCAACCGGGGGGGTTCGCATCACATCACTTCCTAAAGCGGCACTGTCCAGCTTAGAGCTGCGACAGCTTTTCCAGCATCTGATCGGACGTCTGCACCGACTTGCTGTTGATCTCGTACGCGCGCTGCGTCTGGATCATGTTCACCATCTCTTCCACCACGTTCACGTTGGACGTTTCGACGTAGTTCTGGTTGAGCGCGCCGATGCCGTTCGAGCCCGGGTTGGCCAGGTTGGCCGTGCCCGAGGCTTCGGTTTCCGCATACAGGTTCTCGCCCAGGCTGCGCAGGCCGGCCGGGTTGATGAAGTTGGCGAGCTGGAACGTACCGACCTGTGTGTTGTTGACCGAGCCCGGCGTGGTGACCGTCACCACGCCATCCTTGCCGATGGTCAGGCTGGTCGCGTTCTGCGGCACGGTAATCGCCGGCTGGACCGGATAGCCGCTCGACGTCACGAGCTGGCCTTGCGCGTTGATCTGGAAGCTGCCGTCACGCGTGTAGGCCAGCGTGCCGTCCGGCATCTGCACCTGGAAGAAGCCGTTGCCGTTGATGGCCACGTCGGTCGAGTTGCCGGTCTGCTGCAGGTTGCCCTGCGTGTGCAGGCGCTCGGTGGCGACAATGCGCACGCCCGTGCCGATCTGCATGCCCGAGGGCAGCGTCGTCTGCTGCGACGACTGCGCGCCCGGCTCGCGCACGTTCTGGTACAGCAAGTCCTCGAACACGGCGCGCGAGCGCTTGAAGCCCGTCGTGTTGACGTTCGCCAGGTTGTTGGAGATGACGTCCAGCTGCGATTGCTGCGCGTCCATCCCGGTCTTGGAAATCCACAGGGAGCGAATCATGTTCGAGTCCTTGGTTGATTCAATTCAATACGCCGCCGCTCAGGCGTGGCGCAGCAGTTCGTTGGCCGATTGCGCGTTCGTGTCGCTCGTGTGCAGCGACTTCATCTGCATCTCGAGCTGGCGCGAAATCTCGATCATGTTGACCAGCGAGTCGGTCAGGTTGACGTTGCTGCCTTCCAGCGCCCCGCCGGTGATGCGCACGCGCTCGTCCACGGCGGCGTCCTGGCCGTCGCGCTGGCGGAACAGGCCATCGGCGCCTCGGTCGATGTTCGACGGGTCGATGCTCACCAGCTTCAGGCGCCCGAGCGCCACGGGCGGCGTGCGGTTGTCTGCGCTGATGGCGTTGACGGTCCCGTCCTTGGCGAACTGCACCGTGGTGTCGGGCGGCAACGTGATCGGGCCGCCGTCGCCCAGCACGGGCTGGCCCGAGAGCGTCTGGATCGTGCCGTCCGCGCCGAGCTGGAACGTGCCGGCACGGGTGTAGGCCTCGCCGCCGTCGGGCGTCTGTACGGCAAAGAAGCCGGGGCCGTCGATCGCCACGTCCAGGCTGCGGCCCGTGGTCTCGATGGGACCGGGCGAGAGGTCCGTGCCGATGGCAGAAGCCATCACGTACGCGCGCGTCGGCGAGCCGTCGCCTTCCACACCGACCGTATGGAACGCATCGATCTGCGCCTTGAAGCCGGTAGTGCTGGCGTTCGCAAGATTGTTGGCGCTGGCGGCCTGCTGGTCGAACAGGTGCTTCACGCCGGTCATCGATACGTAGATCGAGCGATCCATGCGAGGCTCCTAATTACATGCTCACCAGCGTCTGCAGGATGGTGTCCTGCGTCTTGATGGTCTGCGCGTTGGCCTGGTACGAGCGCTGGGCGATGATCATGTTCACCAGCTCCTGGCTCAGGTCCACGTTCGATTGCTCCACCGCCGACGACTGCAGCAGGCCGAACGAGCCCATGCCCGGCGTACCCAGGTTCGGGGCGCCCGAGTTGGATGTTTCCACCCACTGATTGCCGCCGATGTTCTGCAGGCCTTCCGGGGCCTTGAAGTTGGCCATGGCAACCTGGCCCAGCGTGGCCGTACGGCCATTGGAATAGCGCGCCGTGATGACGCCGTCCGTGCCGACCGAATAGCTCGCCAGGCGGCCCGTGGCGTAACCATCCTGCGTCACGCCCGGGGCGGTGTCGTTATAGCCGCCGCCGTATTGCGTCGTGCCCGTGAAATCCATGCTGGCGATGCTCATGCCAGCAAACGCCACGCTGATCTTGCTCGGCGTGGAGGTCAGCTGGCCGTTGCCGTTGAAGGTTAGCGAGGTCACCGGGTTGCCGCCGGTGGGGTTGTTGCCGTCCACCTGCGAGTAGACATCCCAGCCGGTGGCGGTGCGCACGTAGTAGTTGGTCAGCATGTGCGCGGTGCCCGTGCCGTCGTACACCTGCTCCGAAACGGAATGGTTGAACGTGGCCGAGTTGGTGGGCGAGAACGGCGTGGTCGTCGGCGGCGTGGCGGCGGCGTCCAGGTTGATGCCGAACGCGGTGTTCGTGGTCGCCAGCGGTGCCAGGTCGTTGACGGGAATCTGCAGGTTGGTCAGCACGGCGGTGTTGACCTTGCCGGTGGAGTCCACACCGTAGCCCGTCAGGTTCTGGCCGGTAGCCGAGATGATGAAGCCGTTCTTGTCGGTCTGGAACTGGCCGTTACGCGAGTACGACACCTGGCCGCTGGACGCGTCGACCAGGCGGTAGAAGCCCGTGCCGTTGATGGCGATGTCCAGCGGGTTGCCGGTGATGGTCACGTTGCCCTGCGTGAACGACTGCGACACCTTGGTCACGTTCACGCCCTGGCCGACCTGGTTGTCGGTTGCGCCCACCAGCGAGCGGGCATAGACGTCGCCGAATTCGGCGGTCGACTTCTTGTAGCCGACGGTGTTGGCGTTGGCCACGTTGCTGCCGATGACGTCGAGGTTCTTGGACGCGGCGTCCAGACCGCTCAGGCCTTGCTGGAATCCCATAGTGTTCTCCCGTGGAAGATGAAAAGCGCGGGGCCGTCCCCGTCGCTGATCGGTGATGCGTTACTGAATGGAAGCAACGTCCGACAGCCGCGCCGTCGCGCCGGAGGCGAGCACCAGCTGCATCGTGCCGTTGTTGATCGTCACACCTGCCACCTTGTCCAGGCCCAGTGCGTTGGCCGTGGTGGTCTTGCCGCCCAGCGTCGCCGACACCTTGATGCTGTAGGTACCGTCGGCAAGCTGGTTGCCCTTGTCGTCCTTGCCGTTCCAGGTGTAGTTGCCGCTGCCGGCAGTCATCTGGCCGAGGTCCACCGTGCGCACCGCCACGCCCGCGGCGTTGGTGATGGTGACGACGACATCGTCCGCGCCGTTGGGCACCGAGACCCCGAAGTTGGCGGCGCCCGACGACAGCGTCAGGGTGCTCGTCGGCACCTGCACGGTGCGGCCGATCATCGACGAGGCCTGCGTGGCCGCGTTCTGCGTCAGCATGCTCGACATCGTGGTGTTCAACTGCTGGATGCCGTTGACCGTGTTGATCTGCGCCAGCTGCGAGGTCATCTGCGAGTTGTCCATCGGGTTGAGCGGATCCTGGTTCTGGAGCTGCGCCACCAGCAGCTTCATGAACGTGTTCTGCAGATCGCTGCCGTTGGTGATGGCCAGCTGGTTGCCGGTGGTGGTACCGGTCGTGCTTGTGGTGCTGCTGGTGGAGTTGACGGTCATGTTGGTCTCTCGTGTATCGGGCGCCCGTTGACAGCGCTTACTGGCCCAGGGTGAGGGCCTTGGAGGCCATCGTCTTGGTGGTGTTGGCGACTTCCACGTTGGCCTGGTACGAGCGCGAGGCGGAAATCATGTTCACCATCTCGTCCACCACGTCCACGTTGGGCATGGTCACGTAACCGTCGGCATCGGCCAGCGGGTTTCCCGGCTGGTGCATGCGCTTCATGGGCGTGACGGTGTCTTCGACCACGCGGTCGACCGACACGCCGGTGGCGTAGTCGTCAGACTCCTGCGCGGGCGAAAACACCACCTGCTTGGCGCGGTAGGGTGTGCCGTTCGGGCCGGTCACGCTCTCGGCGTTGGCCAGGTTGGAGGCCACCACGTTCATGCGCTTGGACTGCGCGGTGAGCGCGCTGCCAGCCACATCCATCACCTTGAATAGCGACATGTCGATTCCGCTGTCTTTGAAACTGTTGTCGGATCAGATCCGCTGTTTGTGTGGGCGCTCTCCGGGCCAGCACCTTGCCGGCCCGGGGCGCCGCATCACTCCCGCCCCTCTTTCGCCGCGCGTCACAACCCGCGCGGTCGTCCTGCAACGTTGCCGTGCTAGCTGCTCTGGATGGCGGCCAGCATCGACTTGATCTTCTGCGTCACGATGGTCAGGTCGGCCTCGTAACGCACGGTGTTGTCGGCAAAGCGCATGCGCTCGCCGTCCATGTCGACCGTGTTGCCGTCGATCGACGGCTGCTGCGACGTGCGGTACTGCACTTCGCCCTGCAGCGCCTTGGTCTGTTGCGACAGCGATGCCTGCATCGGTGTCACCTCGCCGGCGGGCGCACCGTTGACGTTCAGGTGGCCGGCCGCCGTGGCGGTCATCGGCAGGGCGTTGCCGCTGTGCTGGCCGACCGCCTTCTGCAGCGCAGACTGAAAATCGAAATCGCGCGCCTTGAAGTTGGGCGTATCGGCATTGGCGATGTTCGAGGCCAGGATCTGGTGCCGCTGCGAACGCAACCGCAGCGCCTGCTCCTGAAAACCGAACAACTGATCCAGCTTGTCGACCATGTGTGTGTTCCGTGTTCCGTGGGATGGAGAACGCGGCATCGGCAGCCCCTTCAAAACCGCCGATGCCGTCTCCAAACCGCTGTATTGCTGAGTTGCCGTCATGCAGCCTCAGTGGCAAAGGCCTGCCTGCGGGCCCGACGCCGGCCGGGAAAACCAGGGCACCGGAGCAGGTTGCACGGTCCGGCTGCACAGCCGCCGCGCAACGCCAGGGACTTCACCACGTTGCAAAGTCTAGGGGCCGATGCGCAACCGCATTCGTCTGAATAAGGGGGGGATTGGCCGACATTTCCGGATTTGGCGCCCCCGCGCGCGTGGCTACACTCCACTGGACTTTTGATGGAGGCTTGCCATGCCACAGCGGTTTGCACGTGAGGCAGATCACCCGACTTTCGCGACGGCGCGGCGCGCGCGGGCCGCGGCCATGCCGCCGGCCGCCGGGCGACGCCTGCTGCTGGTGATCCTCGCGCTGGGGCTGCTGGCCGGCCTCGTGCGCCCGATGCCGGCGCACGGGCAGGGCATGATGCGCGTGGGGTATGCGCCCGCCGCAGCCGCCATGCCGGGGGCGTCGCAAGCCGGCCAGCCCACCGCCATCCAGGGCCCGAACGCCATCCAGATGCAGATCCAGCAGCAGTTGCAGTCGCAACTGGACATCCTGGGCGGCACAAACGAAACCGGTGCGCCGCGCGCATCGGTCGAAGTCGGCCCGGTCGACCCGCGCGTCGCCAACCAGCCGTGCGACCAGATCGACCTGATGCTGCCCGCGGCCAACCGCCTGCGCGGCCGTATACAAGTGGGCGTGCGCTGCCGCTCGCCGCACGCGTGGGCGGCGTGGGTGCCGGCCACCATCCAGATCACAGGGACGTACTACGTGGCCGCCCGCGCCTTGCCCCCGGGCAAGACCCTCGACATGAGCGACCTGGAAGCCCGCACCGGCGATCTGTCGATGCTGCCGCCGTCGGTCGTGCAGCAACCCGCCGACGTGGTCGGCCGCGTGCTGCTCACGAGCGTGGCCGCCAGCCAGCCGCTGCGCGCCGAAAGCCTGCGCTTGCCGGTCGCCGTGCAGGCGGGCCAGACCGTCAAGCTGGTTGCCGAGGGTGGCGGATTCCAGGTCACGAGCGACGGCCGGGCGCTGAACCAGGCCGCAGTCGGCCAGGTGGCGCAGGTGCGTACCGCCAACGGCAACGTCGTTTCGGGCATCGCGCAGTCGGCGGGCGTGGTGGCCATCCAGTTCTGACCCGAGAATTGCGATTGCTCGATCACTTTGAAACTGCAAAGCGACGTGCAGTACGCCCGCTAAAGTTTGGGGCGGGGTTGGCCGATATGGGTGTTAGGATGAACGCGCTCTTCGGAGACACCCGTGAAAATCAACCATATCGTCAACAACGCCCCGGCGATTGCGCCGACCAAGGACACTGCGTCCGGGTCGACGCGTGCCGCTGGCTCGCATGCCGCCAGCACGGCAGCGGCGGGCACGGCGCGCCACACCGGCGATGCGCCGTCGCTGTCAGTCCAACAGGTCTCGCGCCAGGTGGGCAGCGGCGACTTCGATGCCGCGCGCGTCGAGCAGATCCGCCATGCCATCCAGAACGGCACGCTGAAGATGGACGCCGGCAAGATCGCCGATGCGGCGCTTTCCGACGCCCAGTCGCTGCTCTCGGCACAAAGCAAAAAGGCCTGACGGGACACTCCCGTCGCGCCTCCTCCAACCCTGAAGACGCCGCCGGCCCCTGGCCGCACGCGGTGGGGCGGTGTGCCGGCCGGCGGCTGCCCAAGCTGAGGTCGCCTCGCCCATGGACAACACACTGCTGATCCGCACCCTGGCCGACGAGCAGGAACTGCTGCGCGCCGCCAACCAGACCCTGGAAGCCGAAGCGCAGGCGTTGCGCGACGGCGACATGGTCGAACTCGAGCGCATTACCCAGACCAAGCACCAGCAGCTCACCGCCCTCGGCGCAGCCGACCGTGAACGCCGCCTCTGGTGGGCGCAACACGGCGGCGCCGATCCGTACGGGCTGGTCAAATACCTGCGCACCGACGAAGCCGCCAGCCGCCTGTTCGACGAAAACCTGGCCCTGGCCCGCACGCTGCGCCAGCGCAACCTCGACAACGGCGTCCTCATCGACCTGCGCCTGCGTGCCACGCAGAACGCGCTGCAAGTCCTGCACGCTGCCAACAACGGCGGCGGCACACCCTATGGCCGCGACGGCAAGCAACCGCTCTCGATGCCGCGCTTCTCGGTCGTTGCCGAATAGGTGCCACCCGCCTGCCGTTTCCTCGCCTGACGGCCCGCGAACGCTGCTTGACGTTTACGTCAATGGGCATGAAGTGGGGCTGGCTGCCGCCGTCCGATCCTGATATCTATAAGGGGTCTGGCACACCGCCGATCGGGATAAGCAAAAAGGTTTACATCCGATTGATGGGTGCAACAAGCATGCTGGGGATTTATTCTGCGATTTTTGGCGGGGTTAATCCTCCGCGCCTGGCGACATAAAGAAGCAAAAAACCGGGAGGGAAATTGCGCCTGATTGGCGCGCCAAGGTTTCGGCCCGGCGGCACCGCTGCGTGGTGACTGCCGGTTGAACGGGGAAATATACCGAAGCCGCGCGCCATTGCGTTTCCACAAGCCCGTTTGCATTGATTTTGGATCCCGCCGATCCAAATCCGCGCAGCGACGGCGATTCCGGGAAATGGGAAAAACAACCATAACCAGACAGGCGGCGCAGTGAAATCAATCGTAGTAGAGGCACACCCGTTGGTGCGTGCCGGCGCGACTCACGTCTTGCAATCCTTGCCGGCCATTTCCGAGGTTGTCAGCGTCGAACCGGACGAAGACCTTTTTGAAAACCTCGCGGCGCATGCGGACGCCGAACTCGCCCTGATCGGCCTGCCGCTGCCGGGCATCGACGATCTGCCGGCGCTCTCGCGGTTGCTCCAGCAGCCGCATCCGCGGCATGTCGCCGTACTGAGCGAAAACGATTCGGTTGCGCACGTGCGCGCGCTCATGCAATTGAATGTCTCGGCCTATCTGCTGAAAAGCTATTCCGGCAAATTGATCGGGGCGGCACTCGAACTCGTGCTGGCCGGTGGCCGTTATGTGCCTGCGTCCGTCGTGTTGGCCCGGCCCGAAACCATTGCGGCCGGCGCGCCCCGGGGCCATGACGACTGCGCATTGCTCGGACTCACGCAGCGCCAATACGAGATACTCGTTCTGCTTTCCCGCGGCCATCCGGTCAAAACCATCAGCCGCATGCTGAATATCTCGGAGGCGACCACGAAAGCGCATATCAATGCGCTTTATCGGCGGCTCGAAGTGCGCAGCCGTACCGAAGCCGTGTTCGTCGCCACGCAGCGCGGCGCCATGTTGCTGAACGGTCCGCAGGTCGGCGCAGAAACGCCGCTGCGCCTGGCACGCACCGGCTGACACCGTCTTCCTTCGCGCATAAAAAACGGCGCCCACATCGGGGCGCCGCTGGAATATCCCGCCCACGCTGTCGACACGCGGGCGGCAGATGACAAGAAAAGCGAGACGACTCCGCTCAGAACTTCGCGCGGATGCCCACGCCGAACGTGTCGGCCGAGCTCAGGTCC